>JAJEDS010000023.1 GCA_022821365.1 Dehalococcoidia bacterium
AACTGCGACCTGCGCTGGAGCAGGCGATAGGCAGCGGCAAGCCCTCGGTGATCAACGTGAGTATTGACGGGAGTCTGTAACCGTTCCTTGACAAAGAGGCGCAGAGACCCGGAGATTCGCCGAGAGTGAGCACCCTCTGCGTAACTCCGGGTCTCCGCGTCTGCTGCAGGAATACCCTAGCCGCCCATCCCCAAAGCCACAATCTCGTCCCAGTCCGCTTTGTCCACCGGCTGAATGGAGATGCGCACCCCCCGCTTTACTACCATCATACCCTGGAGCTTGGGGTTATCCTTGATTTCCTGGAGGGTGATGGGCCTGGTGAACTCCTGGTCGGCCTGGATGTCCACCATAAGCCAGGTGGGGTCATCCGGGTTGCTCTTTGGGTCGTAGTACTTGGCCCCAACCTGCCAAGCGGTATGGTCGGGATAGGCCTCACTAACTATTCGCGCGGTACCCATGACCGCCGTTGGCTTGGCGCTGCTGTGGTAGAAAAGCACGCCGTCCCCAACCTTCATCTCGTCCCGCATGAAGTTGCGCACCTGGTAATTGCGGACACCGTCCCACTCGGCCACCTGGTCTTCTTCGCCCAGCAGGTCCTGAAAGGAGTAGTTGGAAGGCTCAGATTTGAACAGCCAGTACCTTCTTTCTGCCATTTTGTCCTCCAGAGCATCCACCGGTTGGCGCGCTTCCTCGCCGAGCTTCAATCTACCATTTCGGGTTCAACAGCCAGCGGGGAACCCCAGGGGAGACTGCCGCGATTCGGCCTGAGACCAGCGAAGGGCGTCCAGTACGGAGGGTGAAGCCACAGGAATGCGACCGGCGGGAATTTACAGGGCGATTTCCCCTTCTTCGCCGGTGCGGATTCGGATGGCGTTGGCTACGGGGATAATAAAAATCTTGCCGTCGCCAATGTTGCCGGTGCGCGCCTTCTCGATAATGATGTCAACGGCCTTCTGGGTGTCTTCGTCCCTGACGACCGTTTCCAGCTTGATCTTTGGCAGCATGTCGATAACATAGCTGCCGGCCACGCCTCTCGGGCCGCCAACTTCGATGCCCCTCTGGGCGCCGCGGCCAGTCACCTGGGCTACGTTAATTCCGGTTACACCCGCCTCGGCCAGAGAATCTTTAACAGCATTCAACATTTCGGGTCGGATTATGGCTTCAACCTTGTTCATATCACCCTCGCCTGCATCCAGTTTTTGGAGCGCAATACGTAACGGTATCCAGACTCACCGCACTCACCAGATTATAGCGGATTTGGAGAGCGTTAAGGAAAAAAGCGAAAAAGGGTGCCCGACGGCGCTACCTGATGCGGATTCCCGCCGCCTCCCGGTCAAAGCAACCCGAGGTTAAATCCTCCCGCTCCTGCCTGAGAAGGTCTTTCCGCACCCGCAGGCTGGGAGTCCGGGGCAGTTCCTCCCGCACCTCAATGTATCTGGGAACCTTGAAGTAGGCCAGGTTCTCCGCGCACCAGCGAACGATAGTTTCCTCGTCAACAGCAGCCGGAGGCCTGGGCGTAACATAAGCCTTCACTTCGTCCTCGCCCAGTTCCGAAGGCACGGCGATGACGGCGCAGTCCAGCACCGTGGCGTGGCGCTTGATGACGTCCTCCACTTCCTGGGAAGAAATGTTCTCTCCCCGTCGCCGGATAACGTCTTTCTTGCGGTCCACGAAATAGAGGAAGCCGTCCTCGTCCTGCCAGCCCAGGTCTCCCGTGTGGAGCCAACCGTCCTTCAGGGCCAGGTCGGTCTGTTCCTGGTTGCGCCAGTAGCCGGGCATTACCGCCGGGTTGTTGATGGTTATCTCGCCAGGCTGGCCCGTCGGCACGGGGTTGGCGTCGTCATCCACTATTCTTACCTGGTTGACAAACCTGGGGTCAGGGTGAAGCCGGGGCTGGCCCGACGAATTGGGCCGCCGCTCCTGGCCGATCTTCTCAATCGCGCCATAGCAGGTCTCGGTCATGCCGAAGCCGACGATAATATCTGTGCCAAACCTATCCTGGAAGGCCTGCAGAAATTCCGGAGAAAATGCGGGGGAACCGTAGAACAGGCGGACATTGTTCTTGCGGTCCTGGTCCGATTCCGGCTGCTTGGCCAGCACCGGCATCATCATGCCGATAAAGTTGACCACGGTAGCATCCGCTTCCCTGACCTGGTCCCAGAAACGGGAGGCGCTGAACCGTTCCGCGACCACCAGGGTGGCGCCGGCCGCCAGGGAACCCATGGTGGAGTAATACTGGGCGTTGGCGTGGAAGAAGGGCAGGCAGGTAAAGAACCGGTCACTTGGGCTGGCCTCGGTCCAGTGGGCGAATCCCTGACCTGCCGATACGTACATCAGGTGGGTTACCTGAACTCCCTTGGGGTTGCCAGTGGTGCCGGAGGTGTACACCAGCATAGAAGTATCAGCCGGAGACACCTGGGGGAGATCAAACAGTTCTTCCGACGCAGCCATGGTTGTCCCAAAATCCTGCCACCCGTTGTCCATGGCGCCGCTTGTGTCGCCGGAAGAAGTCTGCAGGCCAGCTTCCGACTCCAGCGCGGTAGTCACCAGCAGCTTGTGCTTCACGCTGGGGGAAAGGCTGGCGGCGGCCTCGGCTACCTCCACAAGGGAGCGGTGAGCTACAACTGCCGAGGCGCCGGCGTTGTCGAAAATATAAGCCGCTTCATCCCGCCGGTAGGCCACGTTTACGGGAACGCTGATGGCGCCCAGCAGGGAAAGGCCGAACCAGCAGTAATGAAACTCGGGCACATTGGGCAGGAACAGGCACACCCGATCGCCCCGTTCGATACCCAGCCTCCTGAACATCCCCGCCGCCTGCCGGACTCGCGTGTAGAACTGCCGGTAGGTTATTTCCTGCCCCACAACCTGGAGAAAGACCTTGTCGGGATTGCTGCTGACCGCGCCTTCCAGGAACTCGCCCAGGGACAGTTCCCAGGAGGCCTTTTCGTTTACGTCGCGCCCGTCCATATTCCTGTCCAGTCAATCCGATTTTGCGCCCTTGAATCAAACGCTGCGGCCTCCGTTACGGGCAGGCCGC
>JAJEDS010000067.1 GCA_022821365.1 Dehalococcoidia bacterium
TCATGGCTTCACCCGCATCCAACCACCTGTGGCGTCCCCCAATAGCCGCCTGAGGATATTCCCCGGACAGGCTGCTAGGCATCGCCTGGAGTCACGTCGGACCCTTCTACTTCAGCGGGATCAGCGGGGTAAGCTGGCATATATACCTGTCGCTGGCGTTGACGCCGGTGCTGGTGTGGCACACCCTCCGGCACCGCTGGAACTTCAGGACCCGGTTCTGGGCCGACCGGCGCATGGCGTTAAAGCTGGGCGGGTTAGGAATTGCCGGCCTGGCCCTGTGGCAAACGGGAGAGCTGCTGAACCGGCTGGGCGACCTTCCCGGGGCCGGTCGCCGATTCACGGGGTCTTACCTCAGCGGCGCCCAGGCTGGCAATGGCTTTCCCGCAACGTCGTGGCTGAACGACGCTCCCGAACCGCTGGACCCCGCGGGATGGAGGCTCAACGTAACCGGGCTGGTGGAACGACCTGTCTACTTGTCCCTCTCCGACCTGGCAACTCGCCCTGTTGATCTGAAGACAGTAAGGGCAACCCTAGACTGCACGGGGGGCTGGCATACCACGCAGGACTGGACGGGTATTCCCCTGCAGAGCCTCCTGGACCGGGCAGGGGTTATGCCCCAGGGAGCCAGCATTACCGTGCGGTCGGCGACAGGGTACTTCCGGCGGTTCTCCCTGGACGAGGCCGAGCGCTACATCCTGGCAACAGGGGTCGGGAACGAACCCCTTTCCCACTGGCACGGATATCCCCTCCGGCTGGTGGCCCCGGGCAAGAGGGGTTTCGAGTGGGTCAAGTGGGTGGACACCATTGAAGTGAACGACACCAGCAAGTGGTGGCAGCCGCCTCTCCCCGTGACGTGAAGACGTTCAAACATGGATGACCAGGGTACACAGGATAGTTTTGGAGTGTCTTTCGGCCAGCAACTCCGACTTCTATCAAATCCAAATCGTCCTGTGCACCTTGCCCATTCATGTTGATGTTATGGCACTAGCATGGCCCGGGTTATCTGGGTCTGGCGCTGGTCCCACTCTGCCTGGGCGAATGCTTCATTCACTTCGGCCAGGGGGAATTTGTGGGAGACCACCTTGTGGAATGGCAGCTTGTCCTAGTTGCGAACCAGGAAGGCCAGCAAGGTGGGTAGCAAGTCCGGGCGGTACATCCGCGAACCAAGGATGTTCTTGCCCGACAGCAGCTTGGAAGGGTCGATGGATACTTCCCTGCCCCGAACTATGTCGCCAATCTCCACAAAGCTGCCGCCGTTGCTCAGCATGTCGATGCCTTCGGACAGCAGGTCGGCCCGCCCCACCAGTTCCATTACCACGTCGGCGCCCCGCCCGTTGGTCAACTCCCATACCCGGCGGATGCGTGTTTCCGGAGTGTTGAACTCCTCGATGTTGATTGTGTAGTCAGCGCCGAACTCTTCGGCCAGTTCAAGCCGGTTCTCCAAGCGGTCAAGGACAATTACCCGGTCGGCCCCCATGTCCTTGGCCATGGCAGTGGCGTTCAGTCCCAGGCCGCCGGCGCCCTGGATCACTACGTATTGCCCTTCGTGGGCGCCGGCGCGCATCAGGCCGGTGGTAACCGTGCCCATGGCGCAGTTGACTGGCCCCAGCAGGTCATCGGGCAGTTCGTCGGGCACCCGGAAAAAGGGATGCCGGGGTGGCAGGTAGAGAAAGTCGGCGCAGGTGCCAGTGAAATAGGGGTACACACCCGCGGTGGGATACGCACGGTTGGCGCACCAGTTGGTATCGCCCCGCAGGCAGAGGTGGCAACGATGACAGGGGAAGATGGCCGAATACACAATTCGGTCTCCTTCCTCAATGGGAGTGCCCAAGGTATCTGTGGCAACGCCTTCGCCCAGCGCTTCTACTACGCCTGTGCCCTCGTGACCCATAACCCGACCCGTAGGCGGGATGGGCATGTGTTCCTGGGTCTGGTCGCCCCGCCAGGTGTGCAGGTCGGAGCCGCAAACCCCGGCCTGGGTCATTCTCAACAGAACCGCGCCGGGTTCAGGCTCGGGGACGTCGTACTCCTCGATTTCGAAGGGCTTGCCATATTCCTTGACCACTACAATCCGGCCTTTCATTTGGCGCCTCCCGTTAAGGTTGAATGGGGAATAACCGCCTGGCTCTGGTGCATTTCCAAGTAGAGAGACAGGTCCAGGGGACTGGCCCAGTCCCGATGACGTCTTCAGCCAGAACGTGTTCAGCCAGCGCGAGCGGTCTCAGGGGCGCGGGCCTCCGTAACGCCGATCATACTGTCCCGGGTTACAAGTTCCGCCAGTTGCTCCTCGCTCATGCCCTCGGTGCCTTCAGGCCGCCGGGGCAGGACCAGGTAGCGGAGGTCGGCGGTGCTGTCCAGTACCCTCACTTCAACGTCAGCCGGCACGTCCAGGCCAAATTCGCGCATTACTCCCCGAGGGTCGATGACCGCCCGGGAACGGTAGGAAAGGCTCTTGTACCAGTCGGGAGGCCGACCCAGGAGAGCGCGGGGGTAGCAGGAGCAGAGGGTGCAAACCACCAGGTTGTGGACGCTTTCCGTGTTTTCCACCACGTCCAACTTGGGTGTAGTTTCGGGCAAACTGTAACCTAACTGGGCCAGGGCAGCCTCCGGGTCGGACAGCAAAAGCGCCTTGTATTCCGGGTCCGCCCAGGCGTGGGCCACTACCCGCGCTCCATCGGCGGGAGACCGGGCCTCCACACGGTCCACCATATCCTGTATTTCCGAGGGAGAACAAACACCCTTTTCCAACAGGAGCGCCTCCATGGCCCTGGCGCGAAGGGCGTAGTACCCCAATTCCTCGTCGTGGGCTGTGCCGGGATGGTCGTTGTGGTCGTTGTCGCCGTGACCGCTTCCAGCTATGTTTGAGCTAGTCATAATCGCCTCCCAGTGGACGGCTACGCATCGGCCCGCGGGGGTTCAAGCCAGTGCTGGTAGATGTCTACGTAAATCTTGTCGGTTTCAGGACCACCGTATCCGGTCCATACTTGGGACTGCAGGAACTCCACCCGGTAAAGGGGCTGGGCCGGCTGACCATCGCCGCCGAAGGCCAGGGACTCGGGGTTGGGGAAAACGCCGCACAGCTTGTGGACGCGCCCGGTCCGGCCCTGGATATACCGGGGAGTCCTGAAGTGCCCCCCGGGATTATCCACACGGACCGCCACAGTGT
>JAJEDS010000151.1 GCA_022821365.1 Dehalococcoidia bacterium
CTCCCACCATACTTCGTTCATCTGGTCTTGCTCGTCCGCATTGGTCAGGTACCTCGTCACCTGCACCACGTCGCTGAAGGTGGCGCCGCAGGCCTCCAGTCCCTTCCGGACGTTCTCCAGCGCCATGCGGGTCTGCCCCTCCATATCGTCGGGAATGTCGTCAAACTCCGACTCTATGTGGGGATGGCTGTGGTACACCTTGGCTGCATTCACTCCTGCCAGGAACAACAGTGACCCACCGGTAACCTTGACGGCGGGTGCGTAGGGCAGGTTGACGTTGGGGTCTCTTTCGGCGGTGTGGATGATTTCTATTCGGTCAGACAAGTCGGTTCCCTCCGGATATGGTTGGATGCGCGCCGGTATTCAGACCGCGCGGCTGTCCATTATAGAATAGGCGGCGCTCCGCCGTGAGTGTTCAGTTGACTGTGTTAACGGGCGCAACTAAACTTCCGCAAGTCTTGGGAAAGGCCGCCGCCCTTGCCCGGCCATTCCCGCAAATCGCTGGAAAGGGGAATACCGTGACGCAGATCAAGAGCTTTGGAACGATGAACGTAGACTGGGAGGAACGCGTTAATTTTGAGCGCCTCCGGACCCAGCGTTTAGCCAGAATTAAAGGTCTCCTGGAGAAGTCGGATCTTGGCGCCATTCTGTCCTTTGATATGAACAATATCCGGTACCTGACGGCCACCATCATCGGTACCTGGGCTCAGGACAAGCTGGTGCGATTCTGCCTGCTCCCCCAGGACGACGAACCCATCCTCTGGGACTTCGGTTCTGCCGCCCGCCACCACCAGCTTTACTGTCCGTGGCTGGGCGAACGTTCCCGGGCCGGCATATCCACCCTGCGGGGCGCCACGCCGCCCTCGGCCAACCTGGCCGAAGACGTGGCGAAGAAAATCAAAGCCGAACTGGAACTGCGAGGCCTGCACAATGAACCCGTTGGCGTGGACGTGGTTGAGCCGGTCGTGCTCTTCGCCCTGCAGAAGGAGGGCATCAACGTGGTGGACGGCCAGCAACTGATGCTGGAAGCCCGCCGCATCAAGACTCAGGACGAAATAACTCTCCTCAATACCGCGTGCGCCATGGTGGACGCCGCTTATGATGTTCTCTACCAGGAACTGCGGGCCGGAGTGCGTGAGAATGACGGCGTGGCCCTGGTCAACAAGGTTCTTTACGAACTGGGGTCCGAGTTTGTGGAAGGCGTGAATGCCATCGGCGGCGAACGAACCAGTCCCCACCCGCACCTCTTTGCCGACCGGATTCTGCGCCCTGGCGACCAGGTTTACTTCGACATTCTCCACAGCTATATGGGCTATCGGACCTGCTACTACCGTACCCTGGCCATTGGGAGCGCATCCCAGGCCCAAATTGACGCCTACAAGAAGTGTCGCGAAATCCTGGACATCTCCATTGACGCCGTAAAGCCGGGCATCACCACCGCTGATATTGTCCAGCACTGGCCCAGGGCTGAAGAGTTCGGGTTCGCCAACGAGGAAGCGGCCTTTGCCCTGCAGTACGGCCACGGAGTGGGCCTGAACATCTGGGAGGCTCCCATTTTCAGCCGCCTGTTCTCCCTGGAGCATCCCCAGCCCATCGAGGAAGGCATGGTCTTCGCTCTGGAGGCCTTCTGGCCGGCCGCCGATGGCTGGTCTGCGGCGCGTATTGAAGAAGAGGTGGTGGTAACCGCCGACGGTCCCCAGGTAATAACCAGGTTCCCGGCGGAGGACCTGATGGTGGCGGGGGTGAAGTACTACTCGGCCAACGGGCCGTTGAACACCACCCGCGACGCCCAGTCTCACCGCAACCGGCCGGCTATGCCCGCGGCCCACGCCTGACGGTTAAGCAGGAACTGAGCGCGCAAAAAAAGAACGGGGCGGATTCACCTCCGCCCCGAACGCTCTGAGAAGCGAAACTGGCTTGCAGTTCCGGCTACTGCTGTTCCTCCGACGAGTCGGACATGCCAAGCAGGATGTCTTCCAGGGTACGGTCCAGGGCCGGGTCCAAATCCACGGGTTCCACGTAAGGAGTTACGTTGTAGTCTGCCCGTACCTGCTCAATTATGCGCTTGGCCTCGGCGTTGTTTTCGGCGATGCGGTCCAGGTTTGCCTGCAACTCGCGGGATTCAGTCTCCCCCAGCGCCCGCAATTCGCTGAGATCGATGTCCAGCTTAAAGATGGACTTCAACCGCCGCATGATGTCGTAGAAAGACCGGTGGTCCCGGAAAATGCCTAGCTGCTCGTTGTTGGAGACCACAAATGGATACATCGGCGCCATGGCTCCCAGGCGGAACATCTGCACGTCCGGGTAGTCGAAATGGGCCATGGACACCATCGCCATGCCAATGGTGGGGCCGCGGCGTCCCTCGGTGCCCCGGCTGGACATTATGACGCTGTGCCGTTCCAGGTTTTCCTTCATTTCGGGGCGGCTGTAGACGCAGTTTATGCGCCGCTCCATTTCCGGAGGCGCGGGACCGTTGACCCCTTCCACCGCTACAGTCTGTTCAATGCCCAGTTCCTTGACGGCCTGAAAAAACCCCTCGCCGTAAATATCGATACGAGCCCAGGGTTCTTCCCCCATGAAGATAATCAGGCCGTTGCCCGCGTCGTAAAAGTCATTCTCCCTGGTCATAGGGCTGGAGGGCAGGCCGTCCTGGAAGGCGGCGGCCGGCCGGAAGGTGTCGTGCGTGCCGGCCACCTGGAAGGGGTAGCACATGGCCGACACCCGGTCGCCCAGGCGCCCAATGTGCCGTGCCCCCAGCTTTTCGACCAGGTATCGGGGCAACCCGCTGGAGATCCTTCCTCCGTTGGACCACTGCCTTCGCCACCCGGCAATCATGTATTTCCCTTGAGGTTTTTCGTGGAGGACTAACAACTCATCGGCCATTCAGTGTTCCTCCCTGTGTCGTTACTTTGATAATGTCATGGCCCTAGAATTCTTGAAACCTTGATTATTCCAATTATAGCAGGATGTGAAAGGAGTATGAAAAAGAAGAGACCCACTTATCACGCCGGCGCTAGTGACCGTTCTGCATTGCCTCCGCTATCCGCTCCGCCACCATTATGACCGCCGGATTAATGGGGGCCCGCACCAGGTCGGGCATAATTGAAGCGTCCACAATCCGTAATCCGTCCACACCGTAAACGCAACCGAACTGATCCACCACTGCCAGTTCATCCCCCTCCGGCCCCATACGGCAAGTACAGGAAATGTGCGAATAGGTGGTGGCTTCCCGCAGCAGCCAGCGGTCCAGGGCTTCGTCCGTAGCGAGGTCGTTTTCTGAAGGGTTGACCATTGCCCCTGTGAACTCCCGCAGTGCCGGGTGGCTGGACAACTCCACCGCCTTCCTCACTCCTTCCCGCATCCGCTCCCGATCAAAGGATTCGGCCAGGTAGTTGTAGTGCATGAAGGGGTGCGCCCGATAGTCCGTTGAAGTCAGCTTCAACTCACCCTGGCTGGCGGGCAGCAGAAGGGCAACCATCATCTCCACTGAGCGTGGAACCGACTCCGGGTCAACAGGCGTCGGTTGGGTGGTGTCGGTACGCGGCGGCGCGAAACACGCCAGGCTGATGCTAAGATCGTTCCTCAAGTCCGAGTTGGGGGCGGTGAACCGCAGGGTAGTGCCGCCCGGCGCGGCCCGGTCCGGCGCGGGATAGCCTTCGGCGATTTCCCAGGTGAGGTAGACCTTGGGGTGGTCCTTCAGGTTGCGACCGACTCCCGGCGAGTTATGGACTACCGGAATGCCCAACTCCGTCAGGTTGGACTCCGGGCCCACACCGGACAACAGCATCAGGTGAGGCGACCCAACGGCGCCGGCGGAAAGGACTATCTCCTCTCCCTCCAGGGTAAAGGTTTCGCCGTCTGACACTACCTCCAGCCCGGTTGCTCTCTTTCCTTCAAAAAGTATGCGTTTGACGTGGCAGCCTGCACGGATTGTCAGGTTAAGGCGGTGGCGGGCCATGTCGAGATAAGCCAGGGCCGTGCTCCACCTGATGCCCTGGTGGTTGTTGGAAATGCCTGGCCCGATGCCGGTGGCGTCGGGATGGTTGTGGTCGTCGGTGGTGGGGAATCCCGCGGCGGTGCAGGCCTCATGGAAGGCCCGCTGGGTAGGGTGCCAATTGTCTGCGTTGGCATGGTGGACGAAAATTGGCCCCTCGGTCCCGTGAAAGTCATCCCCGTGGTCCGCGTCCGTCTCCAGCTTGCGGAAGAAGGGCAGGACTTGCTCGTAGCTCCAGGCGTCGTTGCCCCGGGCCGCCCAGGCATCGTAGTCATCGGGCGTCCCCCGGTAGAAGGCCGACGTGTTTATGGCGCTGGAACCGCCCGTTACCTTGCCCCGGGGCGCCAGCATCGGCGGGGCCGTAGCGGTCGACGTGGCGGTAAACTGCCAGTTATGTGGGTCCGTAGTCAGCCAGGAAGGGTGGCCGCTGGGTGTACGCGATAGCGGCGGAGTTGAAGCGGCGGCAAATCCATACTTCAATTGTTCGGGCAATCGTTGAAAGTCGGGATAGTCCGGCCCAGCTTCCAGTAGCAGCACCGACCTTCCCGGGTCTTCAGACAGTCTGGCTGCCAGCACGCAGCCGGCTGAACCGGCGCCCACAATCACTAGGTCGTACTTCATTGCTACCTGCCATGCGGCAATTGCTGCCGGAGATAGGATTCCGTCAAGACTAATAAAACCGGCCGGCGGGAAGCCCCTGCCGGCCGGCCTGTCCCCAAAGATATGCCGGGCTTTAATCGTCTGCGGGAACGGGTTCCGCGATGCGGTTATCCACCAGGTCGGCGCTGCAGGCCGCATCCGTCAACAGGCCCCACTTGACCATCCAGTGGTAGGTATCCTCCAC
This sequence comes from Dehalococcoidia bacterium, assembly GCA_022821365.1. Classification (GTDB taxonomy): domain Bacteria; phylum Chloroflexota; class Dehalococcoidia; order Lucifugimonadales; family UBA3495; genus Bin22. The sequence goes on from JAJEDS010000151.1 coordinate 4,839, forward strand.
AATTTCGTCGTTGTAGGGCGTGTTGTAGGAATAGCGAATGCGGGTCAGGTGGAAGTCCTCAGGGGTTATGCCGCCGTATTTGACGGCCACCGAGGCGAACCTGGGCTCATCAATCAGGTAGTGGAGATACTTTCGCTTGTCGGCGTTTATCATATCCACGGCCTTGACTACGGCCCGGTTAATGGCGATGAAGGTCTCCTCGTCCATATTGTCGCTGGCATTCTCTGCGCCCAGGTAATGGCCCTCACACACCGGCCGGCAACCCAGCTTTTCGGCCAGCGTAATCCAGGGCTCCATCAGGGCGGCGGCGTCCACCTCCCCGTTCATCAGCGCCTCGAATCGGTACTGGGGCGAACCGTAGTGCACCAGCTTGATTTTCTCCTC
>JAJEDS010000291.1 GCA_022821365.1 Dehalococcoidia bacterium
CGAGGTCGGAGCCCTGTTCAATGGTCCGGTCTCCCGCGGCCAGGACCAGGTCGCCTGGCTGAATGCCGGCCGCCTGTGCCGGGGAGTTGGCTTCCACCACGTCCACTTGCACCTGCCCCACAGTAACGCTCTGGGGAATCATGAACAGCAGGGTGAAGGCGACCAGCGGGAAGACGGCGTTCACCAGCGAACCGGCCGCCAGGATGATGGTACGGGCTCCGGGTCCCTTGGAGGCGAGGCTGCGGGGCACGGCGGGATTGTTTTCGCCGGCCAGACGCACGAAGCCGCCCAGGGGAAGCCAGTTGATGGTATAGGCCATGTCGGCCACTACCAGGGAGTCAACGTCCACCTCCCGCACCGCACCTTCGTGCCGCAGGAGTTCGTCGGTATCCATGTCCTGCAGGGAGGCGGAACGGCGGAGGTTGCCCGACCGGGCGCCCTCGACCAGCCTGGCCACCAGATTGCCGGCGGAATCTTCTGTAGAGTGGACCCGCACCCGCAGGCCAGGCTGAATTGCCGAAGGGCCGGACAGGTTAACGTACTGGGTACTGGCGTCCAGCAACACCCGGGTCCGGCCGGTGTAAAAGCCAAAGGCACGAGGCGGGTAGCCGATGCCGAATTCCAGAACTTTGACGCCGAAGGCCCGGGCGGTAAAAAAGTGGCCCCACTCGTGGATAACGACCAACATTACCAGCATGGGGACAAAGGCGATGATGGCAATTACTGCTGTTTCCATGTAGTTCCCTGGCGAATATGTGAAGCGGGATAAAGACCCATTCAACCCTTGAAGATTATGACAATGGGATAAGAGTATATGTTATCACAAGTCAGAGAGGACCCTTCGGCCAGGTTGCCTGGCCCGCGTTGTATCCAAAGGGAAATAATGGGTAAATGTGGCCTGAGAAAACCGGACCTGGCTGCCGTCGTTCAGGGTCAGGCCAACTCCGCCACAACCCGCTGCGCCTCTTCCGTGCCCCACGCGTCGGCGGCGAGGAGTTGTTCCAGGGTTTCACCTTCGCTGTGGCGGTGGTTGTTTACGACCGTTTCCACCACCTGATGAATGTCGGTGAAGCGGATCTTCCCATTTAGGAAGGCGTTGACGGCCACCTCGTCGGCGGCGCTAAGGACTGCGGGGTAAGTGTGGCCGCGTTGGGCAGCGTCGAGGGCCAGGCGGAAACACGGGTAGCGCTCAGATTCCAGGGGCCGGAAGTCCAGAGACTGGGGAACTCGGGTATCCAGGCGGGGTATGAGGGTATCGTCGGGGTTGCGGCGGCGCTCGGGGTGAAACAGGGCGTACTGAATGGGCAGCCGCATACTGGGTGGCCCCAACTGGGCCTTCACCGAACCGTCGGCGAACTCAACCATGGAATGAACGGTGCTCTGGGGGTGGATCACGACCTCGATGCGTCCCCAGGGAACGCCGAACAGCCAGTGGGACTCGATAACCTCAAACGCTTTGTTCATCAAGGTAGCCGAGTCGATGGTTATCTTGGGCCCCATCTGCCAGGTGGGGTGTTGCAGGGCCTCTTGGGGAGTCACCTCTGACAGGTCTTCCAGGGGCATGGTCCGGAATGGCCCGCCGGAGGCGGTTATGATGAGGCGGCGGACATGTCCCTTCTCGCCCTGGAGGCACTGCCAGATGGCGCTGGGTTCACTGTCCACGGGCAGGATGGCACCTCCATACCTGTCTTCGTACTCCTTAAGCAGGGCTCCGGCGATTACAATGGGTTCCTTGTTGGAAAGGGCTACCGCTTTGCCATTCTTGAGGGCGTTGACGGTGGGAACCAGGCCAGCAGCGCCGCTGGTTGCGGCCATCACCACGTCGACCTCAGGGAGACTCACCATATCTTCCATGGGAAGGTAGATCGACCGGGGCGCCAGGGAGTCCGGAGGGTCGATACAGTAGACGTAGCTGGGCTTAAATTCGTCGATTTGCTGGCGGAAGAGGTGGTGATTGGAACCGGCGGCCAGGCCTACGACCTGAAACTCACCGGGGAAGGCGCGAACGATGTCCAGGGTCTGGCAGCCAATGGAGCCGGTGCTTCCCAGGACTACTATTCTCTTCATAGCAGGAGCACCGCCACTAACAGATAGTACACAGTCGGCAGGGTGAACAGGAGGCTGTCCAGCCGATCAAGCATGCCGCCGTGACCGGGCATCAGGGAACCGGAGTCCTTGACCTGCGACATACGCTTGAGCCGAGATTCCAGGAGGTCCCCGAACTGGGAGATGGTACCTACTGTAGCACCAATTGCCAGGGGTTGCCAATTCACAGCGAACCAGGCTCCGTCCCACACGGTAGCTCCCAGCCCCAAGTCCAGGACTCGGTCGAGCAGAAGCGCCGCGACTACGGCACAGGCAAAGCCGCCGAATGCGCCCTCCCAGGTCTTGTTGGGACTGGTAGCCGGCGCCATGGGGTGGCGGCCAACGGCCCTGCCCACCAGGTAGGCTCCCGAGTCGGTGGCGGAGTTTATCAACAGGGCGAAGATCAACCAGTTACGACCAACTTCATAGATGGTGGGCCCAGTCTCAGGATCAAAATACAGGGGATCGAGCTCGAAGAAGGCCTCCCCCACCTGGGCGAGAAGCATAACGTGGGCCAGGAGGAACCCCACATAGACAGGGCCCAACACCAGGTAGGCCGCAGCAACAGGCCAGTTGGGACCCCGATAGAAGGCGATTAGCCACAACGTAGCCACAAAAGCTCCCACCGCCAGGATTCCCACGGAACTCCCCAGGAACTGGAAAGAGCTACTGGCGGCGGCGCCCGAAAGGATGAATGCCGCCACCCAGGCTATGCCCAACAGCACGGGAAGGGGAGTGGAGTCAAGACTATTCTCGCTTGCGCCAGGAGCAGTTAAGGACGAAGTGTCCAGGGACGATGGCGACGCCCCCTGCAGACCTCCAAAGGCGGTTTGGGGAATTTGACCGGGCGGTTCAAAGTCGTCTCCGGGGGCGGAGGTTGCCGATTCGCCTTCATCGGCAGCTGGCACATTTCCGGGGCCGGAAATTATGGTAGCGCTTTCGGCGGATGGCACCGATTCGAAATCCCTGGCGTCACCGGCCGGTGCGTCATCTTCGGGAAGAGGGGGATCCGGGCGGACAGCAACGGGTGGGTGCAGGCGGTAGAACTCGCGTATGCCCAGGATGGCAGCCGCGGCGGTGACCAGGAAGACCCAGAAAAGACCCGCCCAAATGGCGCCAAGGAGTACGGCCAGACCCAGGAGGCCACTGACGGTCCGGAGCAGCACCGGACCTAGCTCCCTGTGTCGGGAATTACGTTGCCGAAGCGGCGCTGTCGGTTGCCGTAGGAGGCCAGGGCCCGGTCCAGTTCAGCCTCATCCAGGTCGGGCCAAAGGACCGGGGTGTGGAAGTACTCGCTGTAGGCCGACTGCCAGAGGAGGAAGTTGCTAATGCGCAATTCCCCGCCGGTACGTATGATCAGGTCGGGATCAGGGCTATGGGCTGTAAAGTGGTGGCTGCCAAAGACTTCCTCCGTAACCCTTTCCGGGCTGACACCTTCGCGTATCAATGCCTTGACGGCAGCGAGAATTTCCTGGCGGCCCCCATAGTCGAAGGCCACATTCAGGACAAGACCTGTGTTCCCGCTGGTCTCATCCTGGATTCGTTCCACGGCATCCCGTATCTCGGGCGAAAGCCGGTCGGCATTGCCGATATGGACGACCCGGACGTTTTTCCGGTTGAACCGGTCGGTTTCCCGCTGCAGTGTTTCGTGCAGCAACTGGATTATGCCTTCAACTTCCGGAGTGGGCCGCGACCAGTTTTCGGTAGAAAAGGCATAGATGGTCAGAAACTGTACTCCCCGCTGGGCCAGGGCATCTACGACTTTGGGGATGGCGTTAACGCCCTCACGGTGTCCGGCCAGCCTGGGCATACCCCTCTGCTCTGCCCAGCGGCCGTTGCCGTCCATAATTATGGCGACGTGCCGGGGCGCCCGGGCAAGAGGATCAGCGCCATCGGATTCATCCTGAGAGCGGAGACGGTTCTCCCCGGAGGAGCCGGAATGTTCTGTCAGGTTGACCGGACCGGTGGGGGCATTCATGGGCTGTTCCGGGCTCTAGACCTGCATAATCTCCGCTTCTTTAGCGGTGGAGACCTGGTCCATGCTCTTGATGAAGCTGTCGGTGGTTTTCTGCAGCTGGTCCTGGCTGCGCCGGTTCTGATCCTGGGAGATGGCCTTGTCCCGTTCCAGCTTGCGCAGGGATTCCAGGCCGTCGCGGCGAACATTGCGAACAGACACCTTGCCGTCTTCGATCTTGCGCTTGAGCAGCCGCACCAGTTCCTGGCGGCGTTCCTGGTTCAGGGGGGGAATGGGCACCGTAATGATGTTGCCATCATTGGAGGGGTTGAACCCCATTTCCGACTGCATCAGGCTCCGCTCAATATCACGGAGAGCCTGGCGATCCCACGGCTGAATCATAATCGCCCGCGCGTCCGGGGCAGAGATAGATGCTATCTGCTTGAGGGGGGTAGGAGAACCGTAATAGTCCACGTTTATGTTTTCCACCAGAGAAGGAGTGGCGCGGCCGGTGCGCAAGGTGGCAAGCTCCCTTTCCAGGGCCTCCATTGACCGGTTCATCCTGCGCTCCACGTCTGCCAAGACTTCGTCCGGGGTCAACTGGGTATCGGCATTATTGTCCTGTTCTACCATTATGGGTCCCTCCCATTGAGTAACATGATCGAGTATGCCGTGTAGTGCGAAAGACTCCTCGTTGCCCGGCGTCAAGCCGCGAAAGCGGCAGCGACGTAGCGATACATCAGGTCGTGCCGGGCTTTTAATCGGATGAAGTAATGGTGGTGCCTACCGTATCGCCGGTGAGAATGCCCTGCATGCTGTCCTGTTCGAAGATGTTGAAAACGACTATTGGCAGATTATTCTCCATGCAAAGGGAGACGGCGGTGGAGTCCATTACTTCAAGGCGCCGATTCAGCGCATCAAGGTAGTCCAGGTTGGCGAACCGCTTGGCCTCTGGATTCATGTGCGGGTTGGAGTCATAGACGCCGTCAACGTTGTTCTTGGCCATCAACAGCACCTCGGCGCCAATTTCCAGGGCTCGCAGGGCTGAGGCCGTATCCGTGGTCATGAACGGATTGCCCGTTCCGGCGGAGAATATGACCACCCTGCCCTTTTCGAGGTGCCTGATGGCACGGCGACGGATATACGGTTCCGCCACCGCCTGAATTTGCAGAGCGCTTTGGGTGCGGGTGATAATACCCCGCTTCTCCAGGGCGTCCTGCAGGGCCAGGGCATTGATGACGGTAGCCAGCATCCCCGAATAGTCGGCGGTGGCCCGGTCCATGCCCCACCGTTCGGCCTGACCTCCCCGCCAAATATTACCGCCACCGATGACTATGGCAAGCTCGATACCCATGCGATGGACGTCCCCGATTTGCTGGGCCATGTAGTTGACCGACTCGGGGTCGATACCGGTAGTGGCGGAACCCTTCAGAGATTCGCCGCTGATTTTGAGCAGTACTCGGTGGTATTTAGGCGCAACCATAGGCTAAAGGGTGATCATTCCTCGAGGGCCAGGCGGCTGAAACGAACCACGCGGACGTTTTCACCCACCTTGGCAGCCAGTTCCTGCACGATGTCGCCCACAACTCGGGAGCTATCTTTAATAAACGTTTGCTGCATCAGACAAACTTCGCTGGCGGGACGGTCGTCGCCCTCTTCTTTATTGTCCTGGCTGACGTACACCGGGCCCATGGCCGCCACCTGCATGGCGATGTCGTGGGCCACCTGCTTAAACTCCTCGTTGCGGGCCACGAAGTCCGTTTCGCAACCCAGTTCCACCAAAGCGCCTACCCGGCCGCCGGTGTGGATGTAGGCCTCGATTACGCCTTCAGTGGTCTCCCGGTCTGCACGGCGGGCGGCCCGGGCGAAGCCCTTCTGGCGCAGGGCTTCGGCAGCCTTGTTCATATCGTTGTCGTTGTCTTCCAGGGCCTGTTTGCAGTCCATAATTCCGGCCCCGGTCTGTTCGCGCAGGGTCCGGATTTCTTCTACTGTAGCTGGCAAAGATATCCTCCGTGTCGTGATTAGTCGCCCAAAATGGTGGGCGAAAGTTTGCTGGATTTGGTTTACCTGACTATCTCTAAACCGTACAGAGGGCGTGAGTCGGCTTTATGATGGCCAGCGAAAGGTGCGCTAACCTGAGGTGCCGTGCTTCGGGTCTTCTCCGTTAAGGAATGCTTCAACTTCAGGAGTTCGGGGAAGCATGACGACACCGTCAACTTCCACGCCAAAGCGTTCGTAGGCTTCCTCTCTTCGTTTCTGCTGGGCCTGCCGCTGTTCCTTGCGCCCTGCCTCTTTGATTTTCCTGACGGCATCCGGTATTAGCAGTACCATGCGTCCTCCCAATTCGGTCACGATGGCGAAGGTCAACGAAGCTCCGCCGGCTACGCCAAATACCGGGGCCATCAGGGTGAGCCAGTCTTCACTCCACCTTGGCGAGTTCCAGTTGATGCCCGCCAATATGACAACGCCTGCCAGGAAGGAGAGGTATATACTACCCAGTATTTGCCTTCGAAGCCCCTGATATACGCCCCCCGTTGCGGCGTTGTGCGGCAGGCTAGGCCTGGCCTTCCGGAGCCTCGTCTCCGCCCCGGGTGCCCTGCTCCATCAGTTGGGCCAGGTCATCCAGGGGCATGGAAGCCAGGGCCACATGCTCAGCTTCCTCGTCGGAAAGGTCCTCGCCGGCTTCGGCGGCCAGGGCGTCGGCCTCAGCCTGGGCGGCCGCTTCCGCCTGGGCCCTTTGCTCAGCCAGCATCGCTTCCCGCTCCGCCTTGCCTTCCAGGATGGCATTGGCCAGGCGACCGGTTACCAGGCGTATGGAACGAACCGCGTCGTCGTTGCCGGGGATGGGATGGCTGACCAGGTCCGGGTTGGTGTCGGTGTCGACGATGGCGAAGATGGGAATGCCCATGCGCCTCGCCTCGGCAACACAGATGTCTTCCTTGCAGATGTCAATGATGAACATGGCCTGGGGCAGGGTGGTCATGTTACGAATGCCGAGGAAGTACTTTTCCAGCTTGGCCAGGGTCTCTTCCAGCTTCAGGCCCTCCTTCTTGGGCAGACGCCGGAAATAACCGGATTCCCGCTGCTGCTGCAACTCTATCATGTAGTTGATTCGGCCGCGGATGGTCTGGAAGTTGGTGAGGGTGCCGCCCAGCCACCGCTGGTTGATGTACCACATGCCGCAGCGTTCGGCCTCGCTCTGCATTACTTCCTGGGCCTGCTTCTTGGTGCCCACGAACAGCACGTTGCCGCCTTCGGCCGCCACCTGCACCATGGCCCGGTAGGCCTCGTTCATCAACCCCAGGGTCTGCTGCAGGTCAATGATGTGAATGCCGTTGCGCTGGGTGAAGATGTAGCGCTTCATGCGCGGGTTCCAGCGACGGGTCTGATGACCGAAGTGGACACCCGCCTCGAGCAGAGACTTCATAGTAAGGGGTTCACGCTGGGGGGCAGGAGGAGGGGTCGCAACGGGGGCTTGTTCGGCAGGACGCTCTACTGACTGTACCATAAACACTGTCCTTGTAACTGCTATCGCAGAATTTTATGGAGTATAACATGAGGGCAGTTTTGGCGGCAATCTGAATCCAGCTGAGTGACCGTCTAATGGCTGTCAGCGCGCGACTACAACGCCGCAGGCACGGATTTTGACAAATGGAATGCGGTGGAGACGTGCAGATGCCTCATCAGCCTTGAAACTGCCAGCCCCATACCAGCTGGAGAGCAGCCAGCAATGCAACCCCATAAATTCCAGCCACCACGTCATCCGCCATGATGCCCAGGCCCCCGTGCCAGCTTTCCAGGCGGCGGGCTGGCCAAGGTTTGAAAACGTCGAAAACACGGAAAGTGAAGAATGCCGCGGCCAGCCAGGGGATGGTCGCGGGCAGGAACAGGCAGGTAATCCACATGCCCACGAATTCGTCCCAAACCGCGCGACCGGGATCCGGGTCGGCGTCCGTTACCAGCAGGCCAGTGGCCCAGATGCCAATGGGAGCGCCCAACAGGATCAGAACCACAAGGATGTATGGGCCGGCACTCCCGGCGGCCAGGGAAATGAGGTAGTAGATGAACACCGCAGCCAGGCTTCCCGCGGTGCCGGGGGCTATTGGAGACAGGCCGGCGCCGAAGCCCAGCCCGATGAATTTACCCAGGGAATTTAACATGGATTAACAGGGTACGCGGGCTGTTGCCGGCGGCTGTTGCAAGTCGTCGCCAGAACCAGATTTTATATCCTGCCTTTCTTGTCCATCCATATCCGAATCCCCTAACCGTAGCCCAGGCGGTGAAGGTCGTCTTCGTCCATGCCCAGGTAATGGCCCACCTCGTGCCAGAGGGTTATCCGGATTTCGCGGACCACTTCCCGGCGAGTGTGGCAGCTTTGCAAGATGGGCTGACGGTAAAGGGTAATGCGGTCTGGAAGGACTGGGGCGCCGCCTTCCCGGTCGGTGAGGGGTACGCCGTAGTAAAGGCCAAACAGTGTGCCGCCGTCTTCCAGCAATTCCTCCTCGTTGGGGCCGGGCCACTCCTCGACGGTAATGTCCACGTTCTCCAGGGCATCCAGCACGTGGGTTGGCAACCGCCGGTAGGCCCGCCGGACCAACCGCACAAATTCAGGATAGCTGACGTTAACCAAAGCGATTTCTCATTTTCGAAAGCTGTCCACGAAGGGACACGAAGATTCACGAAGGTAGCCGTCAACCACCTTCGCGGCGCTTCGAGCGTCTTTGTGGAAAGATCAAGCCCTAACCTCTGCTCTGATGCGTTTCAGGATATCTATGTTCTGCTGGTCGGGGCCATCGCCTTCGAAGCCGGGGACTTCCAGGAAGAAGGGTACGTTGCGAAAGGCCGGGTTGCCCATGATACAGGCAAAGCCCTGCTCGCCTATGTAGCCATCGCCGATGTTGTCGTGCCGGTCCACGCCGGAACCGCAAAGCTGCTTGGAATCGTTGGCGTGGACTGCCGCCAGCTTGTCGGCGCCGATGGCCTCGTCAAACTGGGCAATCATGGCCTCGACACCCTCAATGGTCGTCAGGTCGTAACCCGCCGCGAAGCTGTGCTGGGTGTCCAGGCAGATGCGAAGGCTAGGATTGTCAACCGCCTGCAGGATGCCCCCCAGTTCCTCAAACCTGGCGCCGATGTGCTGGCCCATGCCGGCCATGTTCTCCAGGCACAGGTAAGGGCCTTCAGGAGTATTGTCCAGCACCCGGTTGATGGCGGCCACGGCCTGGTCGAACACCTGCTCGTAGCCCTGCCCCTTGTGGCTGCCCGGGTGGAATATGACGCCCTCGGCTTCAATATCCGCCGCCAGGGTCATGTAGTTGATAAGGGACTGCACTCCCTTTTCCACCAGTTCCGGGTTGGGGCTGCCCAGGTTAATCAGGTAGATGGCGTGAAAGAAAACGGCGCCCATGCCGGCTTCCGCCCGCCGCTCCTTGAAGGCGGCAATCTCCTTTTCGGGGGGATGCTTGAAAGCCCAGCTGCGGGCGGAGGAACCGAATATCTGGATGGCCTCGCAGCCGATTTCCAGGCCCCGATCAATGGACTTGCTGATGCCGCCAGCCGACGAGACGTGCGCTCCGATCTGCATGGTGTTTCTCCTTTGGGAACTTCCTTGGGGGAACCCTGGTAAGTCGAAATGTCTTGGGGCCATTATACGCCCTGTCCCTTCCTCCGGTAGTGAAACTGAGAGCCCTTAAAGAGGGTCTGGGGGACAAAGTAAGGGCTACCGGCGCCCGTTCCAGCGCCGTGCATGAACTTTGCCCGGGAGACAAGAGAATGGGCTGCCCCGGAAGCGGGCAGCCCGGATGTGCAGAAGACGGGGGACCGGTTACCGCAGCGGGGCGGCGTAAATCTGGCCGCCCTTGGGGCAGTCGGTGCAGGGCGCGGCGACCCACAGGGCGTTGCGGCTGCCCTCCCGGGCGATGCCCAGGGGCGCCAGGTGCCGTTCGTAAATCTCGCCGTAGTTGCCCACGGCCCTGATAACATCCTGCGCTACCGTTACACTGAGGCCCGCTTCCTCCTGGCCGTAAGAGCCTTCCAGCCCCAGCATCCTGTCCACCGGGGTATTGCCGGTGGCCGTGGTGGGCACATTGTCGGACGTAACGCCGAAGGCCTCGCCGTATATCAGGATGGCCATGACCATCTTGACTATGTCGTACCATTGATCGTCGCCGCTGGGGACCACCGGGCCGAGGGGTTCCTCGGAAATAGTGCCAGGCAGAATGGTGTGGTCGTTCGGGTTTGGCAGGCCCTGGCGGGTGCTGACCAGCCCGGAACGGTCGGTGGTAAGGGCATCGCACTGGCCGTTGGTGTAGGCTTCGTCGGTGCTGATGTTGTCCGGGAA
>JAJEDS010000373.1 GCA_022821365.1 Dehalococcoidia bacterium
GACCGGATGGACAGCTTTTACGATAACTTCAAGGTTACACCCGAAAACGAGGCGGCCCTCAAGGAACTGGCCGCCGACCCCAACGGCCCAACCAAGATGCTGGTGCTGGGCGAAGACTGGTGTGGTGACGTAGTGCGTGGCCTGCCGGTCCTGGCCCGCATGGCAGAAGCCGCCGGCTGGGACATGCGGGTGTTCCCCCGGGACCAGCACCACGACATAATGAACGAGTTCCTGAAGAACGGAGAGTTCATGTCCATCCCTACTGCGGTCTTCTATACTTCCGACCACCGCTACATCCTGCACTGGATTGAGCGGCCCGAAGTGGCTGACCGTGAGCAGCGGGAGATTGAAGCTGCCATCCGAGCCGAAAACCCGGACATCAGCGACCAGGACTTTGGCCGCGAACGCCGGGTCCGCACCTCGGCCAAGGCGGAGGAGTGGCAGCAGGCCACTGTGGATGAGCTTATTGAGAAGCTGCAGCGAGGGATTGCCGGGTAGTTAAAGACCACTGCAAGGCAAGGCAAAAAGAAGAGCCGCAGCCATTAACGCTGCGGCTCTTCTCTTGTTGGCAGGGTCTTTCAATTCTCCGGCATGTCCTTGTTCCTTTGACGGTAGTGCCCCTGTTCCCAGTAGGGGCGATTCGCGAATCGCCCCTACCCTCTCGCCAGGAGTTCCTTGCCCATTAACGATGGAATGGACTTTTCTTGCGCCAAATCCGTTACCCCACCGCGAGGCCCCGAACCTCTTTGGCCTTTTCGGGCAAGTCGTAGCTGTTCCAGGTGGCGCCGTCGTCGAAGGAGCCGAAGACCTGGCCGTCCCGGGCGGCGCAAAAGACGTGGGACGGTTCCCTGGCGTTTACCCTTACCGCCATCATGGTGCTGTTGGCGGCGATGCCGGCGCCCACGGGCTCAAAGGTCTTGAACAGGTCGCGGCTGCGGAACAGGGCGCCCTGTCCGCTGCGGGCGGCGGCCCCAATGGAAACGTAAAGCATGTTGGGGTCGTGGGGCGCGGCGTACAGGTCGCGGGTATAGGTGATTTCCGAAAACTGGCCGAAGTCTATGGGAATCCACTCGCTGCCCCGGTCGGGTCCGATGAAGGGGCCCACGCGGGTGGTGATGAACACGGTGCGGGGCGAAGCGGCGGTGCACTGGACGCCGTGCAGGTCCAGCGTATCCTCACTGGGCGCCAGGGAACCGGTAATGCTGTCCCAGGTATCCCCGCCGTCGGTGGACCGCATAACGCCGGCCACCTCCAGTGCGGCGTACATTTCATCCGGGAAGTTGGGGTCGGCGGTAAGACCAATGACGCGGGTGGGGAAGGCCATGGTCACTTCGTCAGCTCCCATGGGCAGGTTCAGCTTCGACCAGGAATCCCCGCCGTTGGCGCTTCTGTAAAGTTCACCCGGGGCGGTGCCGGCATAGATAACCTGGGGGTCGCGGGGGCGGAAAAGGAAAGTCCAAACGGGCGGGGCCAGGGTTGGATAGTCGAGGCGTTCCCAGTGGTCGCCACGGTCCGTGCTCCGGTAGGGGCCGTCCTGGGTGCCGGCGTAGATGATGGACGGGTCGCTGGGGTGGACGGCAACGCCCGGAACTATGGGGTTTTCCGGCAGGCCGTTGGTCAGTTCCTTCCAGGTTTCGCCGCCGGGAGACAGGCGGTAAAGGCCGCTGCTTTCAGCGCCCACATAGACGTAGGTGTTGTGATTGGCAGTCACGGCAACATCTCCTCATCAAAATTTTGGAAAGCTTGTAGCTGCTGGTATTGCAACAAAATGGCCGGGGGTTGTCAACTTGAGGGTTGGGCAGGGCACCCTTGTATCGGGGATTTCTTTAACCACAGGGACACAGAGAACGCAGAGGTGCACAGAGTTGCTCTGTGCACCTCTGTGTCTTTGTGGTAAGAACCCCTACTGTTCTACCAGTTCCACCGAGTATTGCTCAATGACGGGGTTGGCCAAGAGCTTGTCGCATATTTCGTTGGCAATAATCTCGGCCCGATGCGGGTCGGATTCTTCGATTTTGACTTCCAGGAACTTGCCAACTCGCACTTCTGATACTGACTCGTAGCCCATGTTCTTCAGGCCGCCCAGGACGGTAATGCCCTGGGGGTCGTTGACGGTCGGTTTCAGGGTGACGCAGACCTTGGCCAGATACAATTCAATCGCCTGCCTTGTGGGGTATTTGTACGGTAATTCCCGCAGAAACCTGGGGACGGGAAGCGGATGTCAGGGCGCCCATCACTCCCATCCTAAATTCCCCCTCACCCTAACCCTCTCCCCCCCAGGGGAGAGGGGACATAATCAGGCCTTCCCTAATTCATCACACCGCTGGTGGTGCAGGGGGCGCCGTTGGGAAATTCGGGGCCCAGGGTACCGGCGTAGTGGCGGAAGAACCTCTCGATACGGTCTTCGTCCACCCCCTGCATGGTGTCCAGGACGCCCCAGGTCGAAAGGGCCACGGTGCCCTCGGGGATTTCGTCGTAGAAGCGGGTTACCGCCCACGACGGGGCCAGCTCAAAGCCGTCCATGAAGTTCTTGAGCCGGTCCAGTTCGGGACCGTCGGGCAGATTGTAGCTAACTACGATGTTACCGTGCTCCAGGTTATGCACTATGCGCTCGTCGGGCAGGCCTTCCTCGTAAAAGCCGCACCGAGCCCACCAGTCCCAGTGGTCGCCGGAGGTGGGTGGCGTAGTGCTGTAGGCGACGGTCTGCTCTTCAGGAACGTGGATACGGGAGGGCATTATAACCTGCTGTTCTCCCACGCCTTCCACGTATTCCTGGTGGCTTCCCACTCCGCTGTCGCCGCCCTGGAAACTGATGCCGCCAACCACGAAGCCGGCGATAACCAGGAAGGCGATGATGCCGGATGCGGCAATATACCAGATGTTTCGCCTGGGCCGGGACTGGGGTATAACCATTTCCGCCTGGCGGCCGCGGTGTGCGGACCTGCGCCGGCGGCGCCGTGATACTGGCAATTCCATTACCTCCCGACGTCCGGA
>JAJEDS010000286.1 GCA_022821365.1 Dehalococcoidia bacterium
CAGGACTAGAACAGCGGGAACGAGACCGGACCGGGATTCGCAACCTGCGCGTGGGTTACAACCAGGTTTTCGGGTATTACCTTGAGGTGAGCAAGTCGAACCAGGCACAGGTTCCCGACGACTACATACGCCGGCAGACGCTGGTGAATGGTGAAAGGTATATCGTTCCGGAATTGAAGGAGTATGAATCCCAGGTACTTAACGCGAGGGAGCGGATTGAGGAACTGGAGAAGAACCTTTACCGCCAGATATGCGCCCAGATTTCCCTGCATGCAGAATCCATTACCAGGCTGGCAGCCGGAATTGCAGTGGTGGACGTGATTGCCTCACTGGCGGAAGTGGCAGCCAGGCACCGATACGTCCGACCAACCATCAACCAGGGCAACGTCATTGACATCAGGAACGGCCGACATCCGGTGGTGGAGCGGCACCTGGGAACGGCGAGTTTTGTTCCCAATGATGTTAACCTGGCCAACGAGGATGTGCGGATAGTAGTGCTGACGGGGCCCAACATGGCCGGCAAATCCACCTATATCCGCCAGGCAGCAATCATAGTGCTGATGGCGCAGATAGGCAGCTTTGTGCCTGCCGATGAGGCCACCATAGGGCTGGTGGACCGCATTTTCACCAGGGTCGGTCTGCAGGACGACCTGGCAACGGGCCAGTCCACATTTATGGTTGAGATGGTGGAGACTGCGGCCATCCTGAACCAGGCCACTCCCAGGTCACTGGTAATCCTGGACGAAATTGGCCGGGGAACCAGCACCTATGACGGGTTGTCCATCGCCCGGTCGGTGATTGAGCACCTGCACAACAACCCCCGGCTGGGTTGCAAGTCTCTGTTTGCCACCCACTACCACGAATTGACCGAGCTGGCGCGAACGCTGCCTGGTGTCCGAAACTTCAGCGTGGCGGTAACGGAAGAGGAGGGCAAGGTAGTGTTCCTGCACCGCATTGTGCCTGGTGGCGCAGATCGCAGCTACGGGGTGCACGTAGCGCAACTGGCCGGTCTGCCCCAAACGGTTGTGAGCCGAGCCTGGGAGGTGCTGGCAGACCTGGAGAAGACCGGGTCCGGTCGGAGTTCACCTAACCGGGGACGACGACAAGAGCCGGCAGTTCAGATGTCCCTGTTTGAGCCGGAGCAGCAACTACGGGACGCAGTGCTGAACCTGGACGTGGCTAACCTTACTCCCCTGGAAGCAATCAACAAACTGTACGAACTCCAGGAGCAAGCGAGCCGGCACGATTGACGATTGAATGCCAGGAGAAAGAAATTCCGTGTCCAGGTGCGCTTTGCTTTCGCTTGTATGGTCCAAATCAGCGAGAAATTCCCACGGATTGCCAGTCCATTTACCTTAACTTTTTTCTGAAAACGGGTAGAATGTGCCTCAACTTTACAAGTCTGCCGGCGACCGGGACCCGGACGTGCTGGCGGCCTTACCCGGAGGAGTTATGAGCGGCGTTGCTACCTTTTACTGGTGGCCCCGTTGATCTTCCTGCCGCAAAGCAAGGGAGTTGCTCTTGCAAAAGGGACTGGAACTGGAAGAACGGGACTACTTCAAGGAACCGCTTAAGAGGGAGGAACTGGAGGAACTGGCGGGGCTGTCTTCATTTTCCGACCTTTTTGCCTGGCGGAGTCCCAGTTTCAAGAAGATGGGACTGGCTGCCGAGGACGTATCCGAAGCTGAAATGCTCAGGCTGATGCTGGAGGAGCCGCGCTTGCTGCGCCGTCCGGTAACCCGGGTGGGAGACAAGCTGATAATCGGGTCCAGCCCGAAGATGCTGGAGCAGGAACTGGCTGGCCTGGAATAGCCGGCAGAAGCCGGGCAAACAGCCGGCTCACTTCCAGAACAGCGGTCATGTACCTCTGCGCCCGATGGTGGAATTTGGCTGTTATCCAAATTCTTGTGGGTTCCACATTTGTTCGTACTGGACAACCAAGGAACCTCAATGCGTTTCAGAGCAGCAGACCAAATGCTTGTGTTGCCCTCCTATCAAAAGATGTGATACTATCCCGATCTACTTTAAGCCTCCGGGGAAAGTCGTCATACCATGAAAATCTTTTTTGACGTTGACTACACCATTCTTGGCCTGGATGATACCCTTCGGCCGGGCACGAAGGAGACCTTCCAGAAACTCCTGGATGACAACCACGAGATATTCATCTGGTCGGGAATGGGTGAGCGGTGGGAAGTGATAGAGAAACACGATTTGAGCTCCTACGTCAGCGGGGTATACGAAAAGCCCACCAATCATTTCCACGAACGCCTCGAGGAACTGAAAATACCCTTTGAACCTGAATTTGTTATAGATGACTACCCTGAAGTCGTCGCTGCCTTCGGCGGAGCCTGGGTTCCTCCATATTTCTTCGCCCGGAGCGTAGACCAGCAGATGGACCGCATCTATCAGATCGTCTGCGACTTTGCCAACAGCGGCACTTCGGAGGACACCCAGTACAAGGCAAAGGGCACGGTACTCCCTCTCTTTTAGTCCTCCTTCCAACCTCTCGGGCAGCGCCCGCTGCCACAAGCCGCCGTCCGGGAATAACGTCGGCTGGCGGTGAGGAAGGTCAGTTATGCCAATCAGGCAACTCCCCCATGAACTTGCCGGACAGATAGCTGCCGGCGAGGTGGTTGAGCGTCCCGTTTCCGTTGTCAAGGAACTTGTTGAGAACTCAATTGATGCCGGCGCGTCCCGCATTTCGGTGGAAATCCGCGGGGGCGGCATTGAACAAATCAAGGTGACCGATGACGGCGCTGGGATACCCGCGGGGGAGGTGGTCCTGGCGTTCCAGCGGCACGCTACCAGCAAGCTTGACCACCCCGGATTGCTTGACGCCATACCCACCCTGGGGTTTCGAGGTGAAGCCCTGCCCAGCATAGCCGCCGTGTCCCAAATGACCATGACCACCAGGCTGCACGATGGGGAAGTGGGTTACGGCGTGGAAATGGACTGGGGAAGGCTAACCGGTGAGGGATCCCGGGGCTGCCCTCCGGGCACTACGGTCCAGGTGGGTGACTTGTTCGGAAACCTGCCGGCAAGGCGAACGTTTCTCCGGTCCCCTACAGCGGAAGGCGGGAGGGTTGGCGACCTGGTTGCCCGTTACGCGGTGGCGTACCCGGATGTGGCCTTCCAACTGAAGGTGGGCGACAGGACAACGCTGTCGACGCCCGGTGACGGGCGGCCGGCCAATGCGATGGTGGCGGTCTATGGTTCGGAGGTGGCGGCCAACCTGCTGGAAGTGTCCGGGGAAGACCCGGATTCGGGTTACCGGGTTGAAGGATTTGCGGGCAA
>JAJEDS010000314.1 GCA_022821365.1 Dehalococcoidia bacterium
GGCAACCATTGAGGTTTCCCGCCTGGCCACCCACGAAAAGCTGAAGGTGGAACTGGCGGCCATCGCCGTGGTGGACTGATAATGCCACAGTATTGCAGTGATAGGTCCGGGTCTAACAGTCATTCCTGCCCTGAGCCGGAATCCACAAGAGTTGCGAAAGGTCAACCGGAAAGCACCGGAGAGGCCCTGGATTCCGGCTTTCGCCGGAATGAAGGTTGCGGCCCGACTCATCTTGCAAGGCTCTTGAATCACCAAACCAAAGACAAGGCGGGAATTGCACCTTTGGCGGACCAGTCTGCCAGCGTAGGGGCGATTAGCGAATCGCCCCAACGCTGGTGGCGAAGGACCGGCGCCACTCTACCAAGTGAATACTTCATGCTGGCATTGGTTTAGCATCAAAAGTCCCCTGACTGGTGCACGATTCTCCCGCCCAGCATAGTAAGGCTGGACTCGAGGCCGGAGATTTCCTCCTCGGGCATCTCCAGCAAGTCGCCGGACAAGACGGCCAGATCGGCCAGCTTGCCCGGTTCAAGGGAGCCGCGCCGGCCTTCGTCAAAGGAGAAGCGAGCCCCGCCGAGGGTGAAGGCTCGCAGCGCCTCCAGGCGAGTGAGGCACTGGTCGGGGCCCAGCACCTGGTCCGTTACCCTTTCACGCCTTGCCACGGCGGCCCATAGAGTGGCGAAGGGATTGTAAGGTTTGTTGTCAGTACCAAAGCTGAAGTCCACGCCCCGCTCCAGGTAACGACGATGGGCAACGGCCGTGTCGGCCAGGTCGGGATTGTCCAGGTAGGGCGTCCCTCGCAGCCACAACTCCGTAAGGGGAATGGTCTCCACCAGCAGGCCCATGTCCCTGATCCGTTCCAGTTGCCGCTGGGTAGTCTGGAGGACATGGGCCAGCGTCCACCTTCGCCCCTTTAAGGGGATGTCGTGGTCAACCGCCTCGAATACATCCAGTACCTCTTCCAAAGGCTCCCGCACCAGGGTGTTGACCCGTATGTTGTTTTCCGCCGCCAGCCTGACCGTTTCGGCAAAGAAATCGGGCGAGTGGTAGCTTTGGATGAAGCCGGCCCAGCCGGTGTAAGGAAGCAGAGTTGAACGAGCTTCGGCGGTGTACCGGTTTCCGCCGTACTGGATGAAGTAGCCGCTGACACGCAGGAAATCATCGCCAAACCCCGGCCCGGAGAACGAATGGCCCCAGGACTCCATTTCCCGGGCAGCCTGTTCCACCGACTGCCAGTGGGGACTGACGGTGAGGTTGGCTCGGACGGTCATCTCACTAGCGTCCCAAGCGGCCTTGTAGACCTGGAGCACTTCGGGGGCAACACCGTGGCCCTCGTAGGTGCCGGTGGTTCCCACCGAGTTGTAGAGGCGCATGGACTCTCTGAGGGCTTCAACGCGCTGGCCCACGGTGAACCTGGGCACGACCCGCATCAGCGTAAACTCCACCGAAGGGTACCGGCCCGTGTCAGTGAAGACACCCGTTGGTTCCCCGTCCGAGTCCTTCTCAATGGTGACGCTGGAGTCGGGGGGCTGGGTGTGCCGGTCGATGCCAGCCACGCGAAGGGCAGCGCTGTTGGCTATGGAGACGGACGGCGGCACGTTCCAGGGAGTCCAGATTCCCTTGATGTAGACCGGGTTGTCGGGGGCTATTTCGTCCAGGTCGTAGCGGTTGGGAAAGCGTCCTTCGGCCAGGGACTGGGGCATGTCGGCATAGTTGGGGGGATCGCCAATGGGCATGGTTACCACCCAATCGCCTGGCGCACTGCCTGCCAGGAGCGCACGGATTGTATCCTTAATGCTGGTGATTGATCCCAAGCCTTCCAGGGTTGGATAGATGGACTTTAGCCCTTCGCGGTCCAGGTGGGCATGAATATCCACGATGCCTGGAATCACAGTGTTCCCCCGGAGGTCCAAGGTCTGAGCGCCGACACCGGCGAGAGGCAAAATATCCCTGTCAGACCCTATCGCAGCTATCCTTTCACCACGTATAGCTATGGCCTGCTGGATTGTGTCGTGAGCGTCAACGGTCAGGATTTTCCCGTTGTACAGGATGGTGTCCGCAGTCCCGCTCAGCGTTTCGGCCATGTCGTCAACCCCCCATAGTTGCTGTGGGCTGCTTCGCGCCTGTCGAATCCGCACAGCCCTATCCTTGTCCACTCCGTTGCCAGATGTTCGAGACTATACACTATCCGACCAGAGCAACCGCGTTTTAGTATTCGCTGTTCTCTCTTTCCCTGTCCACGAAGGGCACGAAGGACACAAAGGACCGCCCCTACGGGAGCCTTCGCCGGTTACGCGGGGATTTCCCCGTAAAGAATGTCGTCGTAGCGGTGGTCCCAGGCCCAGGGGAGCAGGGCCAGGACGATCTGCGGGGCTTCCAGACATCTTCCCTCGTCAATGCACCGCTGGACGTACTGGTTCAGGTTCATGTAGGTCTTCAGGACATGGCCCTCGCGGGCGACGCGCCGGACCACCTGGAGTGGATTGGGCAGCGGTTCCTTTTCGGCGGCAGCGACGGTCCAGTCGTCGGCAATCTGCTCGGCCAGTTGGCGCAGGCGGAAGACGGCCAGTTCCCGGGCGAAC
>JAJEDS010000148.1 GCA_022821365.1 Dehalococcoidia bacterium
GGACCTGGAGCGTACTTTCCGGGACCGGCTGAATGTCGGGATCAGGGTGGAACTGGTGGAGCCTGACAGCCTGGCTCCCCTGACCGGGGCCGGCGTGCTGCCCAAGGCCCGGAGGCTGGACGACCGGCGGAAGGCCACGCCCTAGGGCGTGTCGTCAAATGCACCGCGTCATTCCTGAGTCGGAAGGAAACTTGATCCATCCAGTCGAGGTTCCCTCCTTCGCGGGAACGACGAGTTTGGGTCGCTCCGAGCTACCACCTCCAATTTGACGACAGCCCCCAAGTTCTTAATCCACGAATGTCCACTAATATTTTCTCCGTTCTATTCGTGGGTATTCGTGGATGAGAAAGAGCCTACCAGACCACCTGCCCGGCGGTGTCGATATCCCGGTCCAGGTTGCAGGCGGCGCTGATGAGGGCCAGGTGGGTGAAGGCTTGGGGGAAGTTGCCCAGGCCCTCGCCGCTGTGTCCCGTTTCTTCGGCGTAGAGACCCAGGTGGTTGGCATAGCTGAGCATCTTTTCAAATATGAGCCGGGCCTGGTCCAGGGCTTTGGGATCGTAGCGACCGGCGCGGCTCATGGCTTCCACCAGCCAGAAGGTGCAGATGTTGAAGGCGCCTTCGTGGCCGTTTAGCCCGTCGGGGGAAGCCTTCAGGTTGTAGCGGTAGACCAGGCTGTTGGAGACCAGTCCCCCATTCTCCGGCGATTGGTTGGTGGCATCCAGGGTTTTCAGTATTCTTGGGTCTGAGGGGGCTACGAAAAAGACCAGGGGCATCAGGAGGTTGGAAGCGTCCAGCGACTGGCTGCCGTAATATTGAACAAAGGATTGCCGTTCCTCGGACCAACCCTTTTCCATGATTTCCTCGTAAATGGCGTCTCGCGCCGCCTCCCATCGGGCCCGGTCGGCGGGAAAGGCCCGGGAGTCAGCCAGGCGCAGGGCCCGGTCAATGGCTACCCAACACATAAGCTTGGAATAGACAAAATGGCGGCGGCCGCCCCGCACTTCCCAAATGCCCTCGTCCGCCTGGCGCCAGTTTTCCACCACCCAGTCGGTCAGGCGGCGCAGGTGGTTCCAGAAGTCGAAGGAAATGGGCTGGGCGTGCTTGTTGTAAATATAGACCGAGTCCATCAGCTCGCCGTATATGTCCAGCTGAAGCTGGTCAAAGGCGCCGTTGCCGATGCGCACGGGGCCGGAACCCCTGTATCCTTCCAGATGCGAGAGCGTTTCCTCCGTCAGTTCATGGCGGCCGTCTATCCCGTACATCACCTGCAGCGAGCCGCCCTCCTCCGCTTCTACGGCCCGAGCCTCTATGAACTTCATAAACTTGGTGGCTTCCTCTGTAAAGCCGATGCGCAGCAGGGCGTAGAGGGTGAAGGCCGCGTCCCGGATCCAGGTATAGCGGTAGTCCCAGTTCCGCTCCCCGCCCACTTCCTCGGGCAGGCTGCAAGTGGGGGCAGCTACGATGGCGCCGGTGGGGTCATAGGTTAGCAGCTTCAGTACCAGGGCCGACCGCTCTACCATCTCCCGCCAGCGGCCCTTGTAATTGCAGCGGGACAACCAGTTACGCCAGTATTCCACCGTTTCGGCAAACAGGTGCTCGCTTTCATCTTCATCCAGGGGCAGCACCGGTCCCCGGTTGTTGGCCACGTTGTCCAGGGCAAAGGTGGCGGTCTGCCCTTCGTGCAGGGTAAATTCGCATACCAGGCCGTTTCCCACCTGCTCCAGGGGCCAGCTGGTAGTCAACTGAATGTGGATTCCCTCAGATATTAAGGCCGCCCCCAGAGCGTTCAGGCGAATGTCGTGTTCGTTGCGAGCGAAGTTGAAGGCCGGGAAGCATTCCATCCGAAAGTTCATTTTCCCCCGGACGACGTTAACCCGCCGAATTAACTCGTTGCGGCCGTGAGAGTCGTGATGGTTTCCCACCGGCATGAAGTCAGTCACCTCGCCCACTCCTTCAGTGGAGAGGAAGCGGGTTACCAGGACGTTGGTCTCCGGCCAGTACATTTGCTTGTAAGTGAGCTCTTCCTGGTGCTGGGCCGGCGCGATTTTGAAGTGTCCCCCCTTCTTGTCGTCGAGAATGGCCGCAAAAATGCTGGGCGAGTCGAAGTTGGGAGAGCAAAACCAGTCTATGGAGCCGTTCATGCCCACGAGAGCCACAGTGTGCATATTGCCGATGATTCCGTAGTCTTCTATGGGCTGGTATGGCATGCTTTTCCTCCGGTCCCGGGCTAACACTCACGGCAAGCTACTTCGCAACCCTTTCTTCCCATTATGGGGGAAGGCAGGGATGGGTGCAAAGATAACTACCAACTGAAAATATTCAGAATCAGGGGGAACACGCTGGCCCCAGCACCGTTTTTTCGGCAAAAGCCGGAATCCAGGCAGATAAATGACTCCGCGACCTGCCGAAAGTCAAGATTTCTGGATACCGGCGAAAGACGGTATGACGGGTTGAGAAGGGAATTACCCCTCAAACGTGGGCAGCTGCCAACGACTGGCATTGGATTGTCGGACATCATAGTTGGTAGTGTTCTAAGGGAGGACGGCGCAGGCACGGCCCGGTTGTTCCATGGCCTCGATGCTTTGCAGCACTTCCTCCGCCTCTTCCATCTGGCAGAGGCGGGTGACGATGGGCCTTATGCGACCCTGGGCCACCAACTCTACCGCTTCCGCCAGTTCCTGGCGGCTGCAGTAGCGGGAACCGGTCAGGACCAATTCGTTGCTCAGAGACCTGGAGTTTAGGGGCAAGACCGCCTGTCCGTCGTATGAGCCTACAAATACCAGGCGGCCGCCCTTGCCCAGGCTGTCCAGGCTGGCCTGCATCGTGTCGGCAATGCCCACCATTTCCACCACCACGTCCACGCCCCGGCCACCGGTCAGGTGGCGAGCTTCCTCATCAAAACCCACTTCCAGTGAATTGATGGTCTCGTCGGCCCCGGCCTCCCGGGCCAGGGCCAGCTTCTCCGCGTTGATGTCTACCGCAAACACGCGGGCGCCAAGCACCTTGGCCATTTGCACCATGTGAATACCTACACCGCCGCCGGCGCCTACGATCATCACCGTTTCCGGCGCGCGGACGTGGGCCCGTTCGCGCAGGACGTGGACGGGGGTTGCGATGGCGTCGGCGGTAACAGCGGCGTCCACGTAGCCCATTTCGGGTGGGATGTGGCACAGGTTGCGTTCGGGCAGCACCACATATTCGGCCAGGCCGCCGTCAATCTGGCGGCCGACGTAGCCCGCATGGTTGTCGCACAGGTCTTCGCGTCCGACGTTGCACCAGCGGCAGTTGCCACAAGTAAGGTAGAAGTAGACATTGATCCGGTCGCCCGGTTTGAAGGCGGAGACGTTGGGACCGGTTTCCACCACGTCGCCGGCGATTTCGTGGCCGATGATGCGGGGCACCTTGTCGGGGATGGTTCCCCGGCCAAAACCGCGGCCCTTGAGGTTCCAGACGAGGGTGAGACCCAGGCCGCAGGCCCTAACGCGAACCAGGACTTCACCATTTCCAGGCTGGGGAACGGGCACATCCTCAAGGGAAAGGGGCCCGCCCTGTTCTTTCAGAACCATTGCTTTCATTTCGGCCTCGCCACGCCAGATTGTGTCAGATGAAGGGAACCTTGCACGGAAGACAGGCTGAAGTCATTATCCCGTCAAGGAAACCTTAACGATTAAATTATATGTTTCGCAGCTAATAGTTACCATAACATCTGGCTGCGATTACCGGAGGGTTTTGGCTCCGGCCTGAGAATTGTTGTAGAATGCCGGCCGGCTCGCAAGAGCGCGCCAAATTTGGGGTTTCAACAGGGGCGGAAGCAGCCCTTTACTGGAGGACAGGCTATGGACTTGGGACTGGTGGACAAGGTTGTATTCATTACCGGCGGAGGCCACGGCATCGGGCGCGCTTTTGCCCTGGCTTTTGCTGAGGAAGGGGCGTCGGTGGCCATTGCCGAACTGGACCATCAAAGGGCCGACGCCACTGTGGGCGACATCAGGGAACGGGGCGGCAGCGCGGTCGCTATTCCCACCGACGTCAGCGACAGTTCGCTGGTGCAGGCGGCGGTGGCGTGCACTCTGGAGGAGTTTGGCCGGATAGACATTCTGGTCAACAACGCAGTCAGTCCCAACCTGACCGGTTCCCTGGAAGAACTGGACGATATGGACTGGGACCATAACTTCGACGTAAACGTTAAGGGCAGCTTTTACTGCTTCCGGGCCGTCGTACCCCACATGAAGGAGCGCCGGTACGGCAAGGTGGTAAGCATGGCGTCAATCGTGGGGCGCCGGGGATCGGCGGAGCCCACGTCGGCAGCCTACTCCGCTTCCAAGGCGGGCATCATCGGGCTGACTGCCACCATGGCCCGGGAACTGGGGCCCTACAACATCAACGTAAACGCAATTGCCCCAGGCAGCATCAACACGCCCCGGTGGAGGGACGCCCGCAACGAAGAGCAGATCAACCGTACTGTCAATGCCACGGCATTGAAGCGACTTGGTGAGGCGGATGACATTGTGGGTATGTGCCTGATGCTGGCATCGGACCGGTCGTCATTCATTACCGGACAGGTCGTTACTATAGACGGTGGGATGCTGTGCATGTAGGAGGGAGGCTGGCTGGCGCAGCTCATTCGGGAAATGACGACAATACCCGACCGGAACTCTA
Organism: Dehalococcoidia bacterium; assembly: GCA_022821365.1. GTDB lineage: Bacteria > Chloroflexota > Dehalococcoidia > Lucifugimonadales > UBA3495 > Bin22. Next base: position 4,660 of record JAJEDS010000148.1, read on the forward strand.
CTCCATTTCCAGGAACTCCTGAACCCACTCGGTAGCAGGTTCCTTGTCGTAGAGGCCATACAGCACAGCCGCGTTGCGAATGTGGTCGCCGCCGAAATAGCGTTCGTAAAGCACCTGTCTGCTGGCAAAGGAACTGCAGCAGGTGTCCCATGCCAGGCGGAAGAGGCGCACCCTGTCCTCGGCGGAGGCGGTGTCGGTGTCCAGGTAGCTTCGAATGTCTTCGCCCAGGGGGCCGTTCAGATCCGCCTCTGTGGGCAGGGCCATGAGACTGCTGGAACCCAAGAAGTGGAGGATTTCCGCCATGCGGGGGTACATCTGGATGAACATGCTGCGGGCCACCAGCAGGGGCATGTAGGGTGGGCACATAACGCCCCACTGGTCGAGCTTGGCCTCCATCTCGGCGGTCTTCAACAAACAGCGGGTAACTTCCAGATTCTGGATGATCTCCGCCACCATCTGCTGAACCTGCTGCAGCTGGGTCGAACCCAGGGTCTTCGTCATCAGGTTGGCGAGCCCCAGCATGTACTCGCACTTCACCACGTTCTTGGTAACTACCTGTTGACCGGTGTGGGTGTTGCGATTGGTAGCTTCCGCCCAGGTATTGGCGAGGTGAACGTCGCCCAGCAGGAAGACCCGCTCCCAGGGCACCAGCACGTTGTTGAAGAAGACGACAGCATCCATTTCTTCGAACCGCGACCCCATGGGATGGTCGAAGTTGGAGCGCCCCAGGTCGAAGCTCTCGCGGCACTTGTATTTCATGCCAGGCGTATTGCAGGGCAAGGCGAATCCGAAGGCATAGCGCTCCCCGGCATCACCAGGCAGGCGGTGGGTGCGGGCCGGGTAAACTATGATTTCGTCGGACAGGGGTCCCAGCGTAGCCAGCACCCGGGCCCCGTTGACGATGATGCCGGCGTCGGTCTCCTTGACCACCGCCAGGGCCACGTCTGTCCGGTCCTCCAGGGCCGTGCCCACAGGGTTGCGCGAGCGCTGGAGGTTGACCAGTGTGTGAGTGAGGGTGAGGTCGTTTTCCCGGATGTACTCGAAGTAGTTTTCGATGTTCTGCTTGAACTCGGGACGGTTCTGGCCGCAGAACTCGCTTGCTGCCGCCATGGACATGACCGCCACGTTTAGGAAGTCGGGGGTGCGGCCCATCATTCCCCGAGTGATTCGAGCCCAGTGGCGGATCATGTTTCCCCGCCGCCGCAACTCTTCGTGGGTTGTGGGGATGATGAAGGAAAGCCCTACCTGGTCGCCTGAGGAAGGGGACTTGAAGGTCATGTCCGGGCCAAAATCCGGGTGGTGCTGCAGATCGTAAAGGGAAGCCAGGGTGCGGGCGCCGTTGGCCAGGGTGGGATGAGACGTGGGGTCCTTGATTTGCTGGCCTTCCATGTAGATTTCAGGTTGGGAATCCCGCAGGCGTTCCAGGTAATCGGCTCCGCTCCGGGCTGGCATGGCTTGCCCTCCTTAATGAATCAAACATGGATGAACAGAATGTAAAGGGTGTGTTCGTTTCTGCTCTTCACCAATTTTCAGAACATCAGGAATGCACTCTATCTCTACGAGCGGGGGTGCATCAACCCCAGCATCTCCTCCTTCCAGTCGCTGCCCTTGGGCAGGATGCCCTCGATGGCACGGGCATTGTAATAGGTGGGGGCCACGCCGGGAGGCTGTCCGCCGTCAGCCACCGTCTGAACTGCCTGGAGGAGCAGGCGACGGGCCTGGATGATGGCCATATCGCTGCGTGTGAGGTTCTCTCGTGAGCGGTCTACTATGGCGCCCATGCTTTCCTGAACCGCCACGTCCTGGGCGTTGATTCCGTTTATGCCGGTGAAGGTCTCGTACTTTTGCACCTTCCGGTCAATGAGCCAGTCGTTGTCCCGGTTGCCCTTGCTGCGGAAGTTGGGGAGCATGTCCTCAGGGCCGCGCCCGTAACCCCGCTCAATTTCCACAAACTCTTCGTCGGTAATGGGTTCGGGACCGAAGCTGTAGACCCAGTTGTAGATCATGCAGTTGTAATCGTCCATGGGCACCCACATGTGGCCGGCAATCATCTGCTGGGAGGCACCGCCCTTGTACCCGGACTGACGGGGGCGGGCCTGGTGGAAGGGCATGACGTACTGGTAGGTCCGGACAAAGTTGCCCCGGTCACCCAGGTCGCGGATGCCGACGTAGCGGTAGCCGTAATCGGTTACATCCACCTCCAGGGAGGGAGCGCCGCCGGTTACAAAGTCGGTATTAACCCCGATGCCCGGCCTGTTGGTGTCGACGGTGATGGTGCGGTGCAGGATGGGCGCGTGGGCGGTGTCGATGCCGCCCTCCAGCGCCTGGAGCCAGTTGCACTCCTGTCGGTTCTTGGAGATTTTCCGATGCGTTTCCGGCACGGTGGCCCACTCAAAGTTGGGCAGAGGCGGGGGCTGGGTGCCCTCTTCGCCCATGTAGGCCCAGACCACGCCGCCCTGTTCAGTGGTGGGGTAAGCCTTGATCCGCACTTTGGTGTGATAATCGCTGTCGGGCGGTTCGTTCATCATGTCCAGGCAGTTGCCTCCCACGTCAAACTTCCAGCCGTGATAAACACAGCGCAGGCCACACTCCTCGTTGCGGCCCAGGAACAGGGAAGCGAGGCGGTGAGGGCAGAATTCGTCCAGCAGGCCCACCCGGCCGCTGGTGTCCCGGAAGGCTACCAGGTCCTCGCCCAGCAGCCTGACTCGCACCTGAGGACAATCGGCTTCGGGAAGCTCCGAGGAAAGCAGGGCGGGCATCCAGTAACAGCGCATAACGTCGCCCATCGGGGTGCCCTGATCGGTTCGGGTCAAGATTTCGTTTTCGGAGTGGGACAGCATTTCGTTTTCCTCCAGGCCAAGACTTGATTGCTGACATAATAGCAGGGTCGGTTGCTGCCTTAAGTATCCGGGACCTCGCAGCCGCTCTCTTCCAGCTCCTCTTCCCAGTCCCGGTAAAGGTCGTTCATCTCGTCAATTACCTGCATCTTTTCGCGGTTGCTGGCCTCGCCGTTATTCTGCAGGGAGTCAGTCAGGCCTTCCATGCGGCCGGTAAAGTTCTCCATGATATCGGCCGCCGGGCCCCCGCTGCCGAAGGCCTCGGCAACCGAGCAGGTCATATTTGCCACGGCCAGGGAGGCGAGCCTTGAGATGGACTCCTCGGCCGCCCTGGCCACGTCTTCGTCGGAAGGGCCACAGGCCACCGTGAGGATTAATACCAGGGAAAAGAGCAGCGGACCGTCCCGGGGCCAGCGCCTCCGGGTACGGGGGATCAGGTCCACTGGGCAAAACCCATGGCGCAGCCGGTTCCAGCGGGAGAGCGGTAACAGGGCACGTAGTCCACCACCTTCATATCCAGGTGTTCCACTGCCCCGGCCACCGCTATCCAGTTGCGGATTTCCGAGTTACCGGAATTCAGCTTATCCCGTGGTATGGATGCCAGGGCCCCGGCGTCCCGGTTCTCCATGGCTTTCAAGACCTGATGGTCCAGGTCTTCGTCAATAACGAAGTGGCTCAAGCCGCCGGAAGCGATGATTCCCACCCGGGCGTTTCTGTCCCACTCCTGCACGGCGGCGCGGACGGCCTGGCCCAGTTCGTAGCAGCGCTGGGGAGTAACCTGATTGGGCGGGTAGTAGGTGTTCACCATGATGGGCAGGGCCGGAACAGGCTTTTGGTGCAAGATACGCTGATACAGATAGCCAAAGGCGTGGCCCATGCCCTGGCCCTCGGGCGTCCGCCGGGAGTGGGCCACGTCAAACCGCTGGTCCACCAGGTACTCGATGAGGTGGCGGCCCAGGTCGGAGGCGATCGGATAGTCAATCTCCCGGTCGGCGAACCAGCCCCAGGCGTTGGCCTTCCGGAAAGCGGGGGCCGCCTCGGGTATAGTAACGGGCACGTTGCGGATGGTCTCGCCCCAATAGACCAGCATGGCAGGCATGTTGCCCTCGTTGAACATTTCCAGTTGGTCGTCGCCGATCATCACCACAATGTCAGGGGCCTTTTCCTCCAGGGTGGCGCCCAGGGTGGCGATGCCCTGCTGGCAGGCGGTGTAGCGGGTGGCCATGCGGTCGTCGGCAAGTTCCTTTTCTATCACCGCACGGTCCACGGTGGTCATAAGCTCGTCGTAGGAATAGGGTTTGCCATCGGCGGCCCACAACTCCTGGTGCCGACGGTCGCCTTCGCCGTACGATAGCCACATTTCTGAAGGGGTGCTCAGCTGGGGACTGTGGGATGAACCCAGTCCCAGGACAATGTCCGCCATGGTGTCCTCCAGTCTCGTTTCAAATTAGACAACAGGGGTTCACAGCGCGCGAAACACTGCTGCCAAACAGGCGCCAGAGATCAGATTGAGTTTAGCATAAGTGGGTAACCCGTCAAACGGATAATGCGGGAGCGACAATCCTTTGCCCGGGCGGGCTTAAGCGGGCCGGGATTTGCTAGAATGACGCACAGCAAGAATCGAAAGACACGCAACGGAGGGAAGCATGGAGGGACTAATCGCGCTGGTAGGCGGCGACGAATTTCGGCGCTATTGTGTTGAAATGGACCGGGAGATTCTGGCCGCCGCGGGCAAGGAACAGGCCCGGGTGGTGGTGCTGCCGACCGCCGCCGTTAACGGGCCGGTCAAGGCCGCGCACGACGGAGTTACACATTTCACGGGCCTGGGTGGAAACGGCCAGCCGCTGATGATCCTGGAACGAGAACAGGCAGACGACCCGGGGATGGTGGAGCGTCTTTCAGGCGCGGATGTTATCTATTTTACGGGGGGCAATCCCAACCACCTGCTGGAGACACTGCAGGACTCGCTACTGCTGGCAACGATACTGGACGCAACGGAAAGCGGCGCCATCCTGGCAGGTTCCAGCGCCGGGGCCATGGTGATGGGCTCGGTAATGCGAAGACCCCGGGCCGACGAATGGGTTGACGGCCTTGGAATTGCCGACGGTATCTGTGTCCTGCCTCATCATGAGCGGAGCAACCCCGACCAGGTGGCGGAGCAGGTGCAGGAGAGATTGTCCGATTCCCTGACCATATTGGGAATCGACGCGCAGACGGCGTGCCTGGGCAGCGGAGGGGAGTGGCGGGTTACCGGCCACGGGAAGGTTACCGTTTATCGATCAGAAGGCTGGCAGCAATTTGAAGCCGGAGAAACCTTCGAGACCGGTTGATAACTACCCCCGTCGCTCCCTCAAGACGTCCCAAACTTCCTGGGGACGGGACCCACTGGCGGCCAGCAGGACCAGTGTGTGATAGAGCAGGTCTGCGACTTCTCCAGCCAGGGCCTCCCGTTCTCCCTGCACGGCGGCCAATGCAGACTCGCCGGCCTCCTCGATGACCTTTTGGGCTACCCGGGCCATGCCCTCCTGCAGAAGGCGCACGGTGTAACTGCCTTCGGGCTGTTCCCGCTGGCGGTCCTGGATCAGGGCGAAGAGTTCGTCCAGTATGCCGGAACCCGACTCGGTCACCTCGTAGTCTTCGGGCAGGTCTTCCATGGGGGTGTAGAAGCACGTAATTTCGCCAGTGTGACAGGCCGGGCCGTCGGGCTGAACCTTCAGGAGGATGGTGTCTGCGTCGCAGTCTACGTAGGCCTCGCGCAGGTTCAGGTAGTTTCCGGAAACCTCGCCCTTATGCCACAGGTCCTCCTGGCTGCGACTGTAAAACCAGACCTGTTCCCCTTCCACCGTCCGCTTCAAGGAGCCCGGGTTCATGTATCCCAGCATCAGCACCTCGCCCGTGTTGATGTCCTGGGCTATGGCCGGTACCAGGCCTTTTTCGTTCAACTTTACTTTCATTTCAATGCACCTCGAGCCGGGATGAGAAGGACGCTAATCGTCGAAGAGTGTAACCAGGTCAAGCAGGCTGGTAATGCAGTGATCCGGAGTTGGCAAATCAGGGTCCGCATCAGCGCCGGTCCGGTTGATCAAGACTGTGCCCAGTCCCGCCAGCCTGGCGCCCTTGACGTCCTCCAATTGACGGTCTCCCACATAGACGGCCTCGTCGGGAGAGACTTCCAGTTGCCTTAGAAGGGTATGGAACAGCTCCGGGTTGGGCTTGTAGGTCTTGCCGCCTTCGGATGACATAGTGGCGGAGAAGGGAAAGTCCAGCCGCTCCAGCACGGGGTCAAGAAAGCAGTCGTCGGCGTTGGACAGGACAACGACCTGGTACTTTCTGGATACCGCTTCCAGGGCTTCGCGGGTCTCCGGGTAAGGTTCACGCTCTCCCATGTTGTTGATCCAGTAGCCGGCCGCGGCCTCCGGGTCGCCCGCAATGTCCAGGGTACGGAACGCTTCGGCAAATGCGTCCCGCCAGGCGGTGGTGTAAGACTGGAATGGGAAACGGGAATCGCTGCGGGTGTTTCGGAAGTCGTCGCAGGCATCCAGCCAGGCCTGGTTCAGCGTGTCCACGGAAACATCCAGCCCCTGCTGTTCGATTATGGCGCCCATGGCCGCGTTCCAGTGGTCTGGAGTGTCCTGGAACAGGGTGCCGAAGGCGTCAAATACCAGGGTTGTAATTCTTGCCATAAACTCCAGTCTCGTCCTTATGAGGTGCGGCGAATTCTATCGGAATGCGCCCATTTTTCATTAGGGGGTGGGCCTCACGGGGATGCCCCTGGCGTCCAGGTATTCCTTGGCCTGGGGAATGCTGTAGGCACCGTAGTGAAAAATGGAGGCTGCCAGCACCGCGTCGGCCCGGCCCCGGTCCAGGGCGTCGTAAAGATGGTCCAGGGTTCCGGCCCCGCCGCTGGCGATTACCGGTACAGGGACGGCTCCCGAAATGGCGGCGGTCAGTTCCAGGTCGTACCCGGAAAGCTGGCCGTCGGCGTCCATGCTGGTGAGCAGAATCTCCCCGGAACCGCGCTCTACCGCCTGGACGGCCCATTTGACGGCATCAATGCCCGTAGCGTTGCGACCGCCGTGGGTGAAGACCTCCCATCCCGAGTTCTCGTCCAGGGCGATCGACGAGTCAACGGCAGGCCGAGGTTGCTCTACTCCCGCCCCGTCTCCGGGCTTAACCCGCTTGGCGTCGATGGCCACCACGATGCACTGGCTGCCGAACTGGGCGGCTCCACGGGAGATGGTGTCCGGGTTGTTGATTGCGGCAGTGTTGATGGATACCTTGTCGGCGCCGGCGTTGAGCATCCGGCGCATGTCTTCCAGAGTGCGGATGCCGCCGCCCACGGTCAGGGGAATGAATACCTGTTCCGATACCCGCTGAACGACATCAACCATGGTGTTGCGGGAGTCGGCGCTGGCGGTAATATCCAAGAAGACCAGTTCGTCTCCGCCTTCCCGGTCATACAGGGCGGCCAACTCGGCGGGGTCGCCGGCGTCGCGCAAGTTGACAAAACTGGTGCCTTTGACCACACGCCCGGCGTCAACGTCCAGGCAGGGGATTATACGTTTGGTCAGCATTTACCGGGAACTCTCCGACGCCTTCTCTGGAAGGCACCTGGAAGTATAACACTTTGGGTACCGCCGGTTGGTGGAATTCGACATCCCAAAAGGGCAATCACGTTTCGGTTTTGGCTGTTCTCTCTTTTCTGTCCACGAAGGACATGAAGGACACGAAGGACACAAAGGACCGTCCCTACGGGAGCCTTAGCAGGTTACGCGGGGATTTCGCCGTAAAGAATGTCGTCGTAGCGGTGGTCCCAGGCCCAGGGGAGCAGGGCCAGGACGATTTGCGGGGCTTCCAGAGACCTTCCCTGGTCAATACACCGCTGGACGTACTGGTTCAGGTTCATGTAGGTCTTCAGGACATGGCCCTCGCGGGAGACGCGCCGGACCACCTGGAGTGGATTGGGGAGCGGTTCTTTTTCGGCGGTGGCGACGGTCCAGTCGTCGGCAATCTGCTCGGCCAGTTGGCGCAGGCGGAAGACGGCCAGTTCCCGGGCGAAC
>JAJEDS010000376.1 GCA_022821365.1 Dehalococcoidia bacterium
ACTACTCAGCGCCAAGGAGCGGGCCAAGGCCGAAGCCCTGGCCCAAGTCCAGATCGCAGCCGACTAACCATCTCAGCCGACTAACCATGGTGACATTTTCGCTTTCCATTTAACGGGACAGAATCGCTGGACAACAACACCTCAACAAGGAGAAGCAGAGAACCGGAGTTCCTCTGCTTCTCTTTTTCTCTCTGTAACCTGACCCAAAGCGAGAAAAAGTGTTCCTGGGCCTAACCGGTCGCGGCACGATAAATCTGAATCCGGTGCCGCAGGCTGTCTACCACGTACACCAGGCCGTTGGGCCCCAGCTTAACCGAAGTCGGACCCCAGAAGAGCTTTTCCACGTTGGCTGACCGCTCCCATTCGTAGCCGCGGTGGACGTCGTATTCCGGCCGGCTCTCAATTTCCGGCTCCAGGAGCGCCGCCCGGCGGGCGGAGGCCTCGTCCGGATTGGCGGCAAAGTAGTCCTGGGCCCAGAGGGAATCACGGGACTCGCCCCGAAAGGCGGCTGCGAACCTGCCCTCACCGTCCAGGACCTGTACTCTTTCGTTGCCCCAGTCCGCCACTATGATGTTACCCTGACGGTCCACCGCCAGCCCTGCCGGGCGATTGAGTTCTCCGTCTGCCTGGCCGGGACCTCCAAAGGTGCTCACAAATGCCCCACTCTCGTCGAACTTCTGGATTCGGTCATTACGCCAGTCGGAGACGTAAACTTGCCCATGGATGTCCACCGCCAGCCCCCAAGGCATGTTGAACTGCCCGTCGCCACCGCCGTACTCGCCCCACTGCGCCAAAAGGCGCCCATCTGTAGTGTATCTTTGGACCCGGTGGTTCAAGCTGTCTGAGACCAGGAGATTGTAGTCCCGGTCGAAAGCAATAAATGAAGGTCGGTTGAACTGACCATCCCCTGTTCCCGCGACGCCCCATTTTTCCAGGTACTTGCCGTCCTGATCGAATATTGAGATACGATTCAGGGCTTCATCCGCTACGAACAGGCGGTCTTCGTCATCAAAAGCCAGGGAGCTGGGCCACCACAGTTCGCCGTCGCCGGTGCCCCCGGTACAGAATTCACCCAGGTACTCCTCATCCGGCGTGCACCGGGTAATTCGCTTGTAGGCGATCCTCACTCCAACTTCGGGACCGGCGCGGTTCAACACGTAGACAATGCCCTTGGAATTGACTGCCAGGTCAACCGGATTGTTAAAGCCCCGGCCCTGATTGGCCATGAATCCAAGGGTGTGACTGTATTCGAGGAGTGAAGTGGCGGTCATACGGACGTCCTCATGCCAGCTGGAATTCCCTGGTAGCTACGATCAATTGCAGCATTTCGGCCACCCTGGCATCCGTGCAGTCAACGGCGCCCCGTTTGCCAAACTCCAGGGCCCCGTCCCGCGCTGCGTGATTCACCAGGCTTTCCCTGGTGGCGTCAGTAACGTCATACAGGCCCAGGACATCCAGGCACACATCCACGAACTCCAAGGGTTCAAGGGTGTCGCCGGCCTCACGAACCCGGGACAGCGCGGCCTGCACCCCGGGCCGGGCCAGGTCTCCCATTTCCAGGGCCGCCGAATTTACCCGCTCCACCAGGTTGCCGGTATCAATCCACTCCCGGCCCGTGTGCCATCCCTCCACCGTCGGGGGATTGAGAATTTCCTGGCCCATGAAACTGACGTCCATGGCCAGGTTGACTATGCCCCACTCAGGAAATTGGTAGCTGCCGGCCAGTCGCGCCGTCCCCGCCACCAGCTCGGTGGGACTCTTCACTCTGGCCAGCCTTGCCTCGTCTCCCCTGAAGAAATCGGACAGGAGAAGGGCCCGCATCACCTCCCGTATGTTGCCACCGGTCTCAGTGAACTTGTCCGCCAGGAATTGAATAGACTCTTCGTTGGGAGTATCGGAGACAAAGTACCCGTACAGCTTGGCAGCCACAAACCAGGCGGTGGCCGGCTGGCGGCAGATAATGTCGATGATGTCCTCTCCGTTGAAGGGTCCTGTATGCCCGAGAAAAGTCTTGTCGCTGTCGTCGTGGTCTTCAGGGAGATATTCGAACTGCCAGTCCAGCCGCCCGTGAGGCCAGATTGAGTCCCGGGAGGCGCGGATGCTCATGTAGTCCGCGTTGGCTATCGTCCAACCCGTAAAGGCCCGGGCGCAGGCCTTGACATCGTCCTCCGTGTAGTTGCCAATGCCCATGGAGAACAGTTCCAGCAGTTCGCGCCCGTAGTTCTCGTTGGGCGCGTCCTTGTGATTGTCCTTGTTGTCCAGCCAGAAGATCATTGCCGGGTCTCGGGACAATTCCAGCAGAAGAGTCCGGAAGTCCCCGAGTCCGCAGCGGCGGAAGGTGTTGGTCTGGTTGACCACGGCCTTGGCGTGGTTCAGCTTGCCGTAGGCGGTGGCAAAAAGGCCGTGCCAGAATAGGGCCATTTTTTCTTCCAGTGGACGCTGGGTGTTTATGATCCGGTAAAGCCAGTATGCCTGGGAGCTCTCGATCAGCATCAGGCTGTTCTGGTCGATGTGATACCTGCGGATCAGGTCTTCGTCCATCACCGGGGATCTTTCCGGATTCAGCAGTTGCTCCACCGTCGATTCATAGCCCTGGGCGAGACAGTCGTCTAGCTCGTCCCGGGTTGCGCCAAAACCGGCCCTCCGCATTAGGTGGGCCATCAACGCCAGTTCAGTATTCGCCATAACCTGTCCTCCCGGAGTTACTGCACGAAACTACAGTCGTCTGCCGAATCTCGCAACCCGAACCCGACATTGCTTGGGCCAGAACGCTCCCCTTGGGAAGTGCTGGGAGTATAACATTTACCGTGCCGGACGAGGAAACTCCGGGTCGTGCATTGGAATCAGCTGCATGGTTGGCCCGTGCCGCCATAGTTTTCATCGTACCTGGCGATCCAACCCAGCTCAGCCTGCCGCTCCAGCGGTACGACGCCGGGTGCAGTCCCGCCGCTCAGTTCCTCACCAATCACCTTCTCGTCCAGTAGTCTGGTGATTGTATCTTGAGACAGCCCCAACATTTCGGCAAGAACGTAGCTGTTAGCTTCCCCCAAGTCCGGCGCCGGACCCCGCACCCTTACGTCTGCTTCGCTCAACCGCCACCCGCGGCCCAGGAACGTTCGAGAGCCCAGCGCAGCGGGTTGGGGGAAGTCAATCTGCTCGAATAACCTCCGGCCCGATGTGTGCTCGTCATGCAATAGCTGGGCGGCGTTCTGGACCGGCGCGGCGGGTACTCCATGCTCCTGCAGGGCCGCTACGATTTCCACCTGGCTGTGGGCGCTGGTCCATTCCGAAATAAGGCCGTCCAGTTCGTCCTGGTTCTCGTACCGGTCCATAGGGTCGGCAAACCGCGGGTCGGAAGCCAGGGCTGGCTGCCTCATGGCCTTGCAGAGGGCAACCCATTCTCCGTCGTCCCTCACTGACAGTACCACCCAGCAGTCTTCACCTGGACACGGGTAACAACCGTGGGGCGATAGCGATAGGTGGCGGTTTCCCAGGCGACGAGTACGGCGGCCATTGTAGGCAAAATCGAGCAGCCCCTCGCCAAAGAATGAGACGCCGGTCTGATACATGGCCAGGTCCACCCACGTACCGCGACCGGTCAGGACCCGTCGGTATAACGCCGAAAGGATGGCGAACTGAGCTGACCAGCAGGCCAGAAAGTCTGTGTAAGAATTGCCTATCTTGTTGGGTACGGCGCTGCCGGTCAGCTTGCTGTCTCCACCCGGTTCCAGGTAGCCCATGAAAGCGCCGGAACCATGGGTGGGTTCCAGGGCGGAGGCCATGGCGCCAAATGCGCTCCAGGGCCCGCTATGTCCATAGCCGGTGTTGGACACCAGGATAAGGTCGGGTCGGGCAGTCCGCAGGCTGGCGTAGTCCAGGCCAAATCGGACGGAAACCCTGGGAGTGAAGTTCTCCAGCACGATGTCGCTGATGGAAATCAGGTCCAACAATTGCCGCATACCGTCCTCAGACCGCAGGTCTAGGGTCAGGCTGCGTTTACCGCGATTCAGAGTTTGAAAGGTGCCGGCCCGATTCCAGAAATCCTCGCCCGGTTCGTTGTTGAGGTAGGGGCCGGTAATGGTGCGCGTGGTATCCACAAAGGCGGCGTGGTGAGTGTCGATCTTTATCACCTCGGCGCCCAGGTCGGCCAGGTATGCGCCCACGTAGGGCATGGCAAACACACGGCTGAGGTCGACTACCCGCATCCCGGCCAGCGGAGAATTTCCCACCTAAATCACCCCGCCAGCCCGCAGGCAGACCATCTCATCATCAGACAAGCCCAGCCTGCCAGAAAACACTTCCCGGTTGTGCTCACCCAACAGCGGGGCGGGACGCCTGACCTGGTAAGGTTCACCCTCCAATAGTGGCCCGAATCCCGGGTAAAGAGCCGACACTGCTACCGGGTGGTCCACTTCCACGAAGAAATCACGTTCCGCCAGATGCGGACAGTCATACAGGTCGCCGGCGTCCTGCGCCATTCCGAACACCAGGCGACGTTCGCCCGAAGCTTCAAAGAGTGGCTTTCGGTCCCATTCCGCCAGGCCCCTGATCAGCAGTTCTTTCAGTTCTTCCCCGTGTTCGATTCGTCCCGCTCCGCTGAGGAACCTCTCGTCCTTAAGCTCCTCCAGGCCTATCAGTTCGGCGACCACGGCCCACGGCTGGGAGCCCTGCACTGATGGCACCACGTACCCGTCCCTTGCCGGCATCAACTCCTCGAATCCGGAACCCCGTACCGGCCGACGTCCTTTAATGGCCCCCATGTAGTCGAAATAGGGGACGGCCTGCACCATGTGGGTGGCCAGGCACTCCACGGCGGAAACCTCCACCTGCTGGCCGGCGCCGGTGAACAGACGTTGGAAAAGGGCGGACATGGCAGCGGTGGCGGCATTGACGCCGGCCACGTACCAGGACTGGTCCAGGGCGTTCCGCAAGGGTTCGCGGTCTGAGTCGCCCGAATGGTAAAGGTGGCTGCTGTACGCAAACACCTCGATATCGCCGGCCGGACAATCCCGCAGTGGGCCACTCAAGCCAAACGGGGTTATGGATACTGCGACGACTGCGGGGTTTGAAGCGGACAACCCGGCGTAGTCCAGGCCCAGCTCTTCAGACTCGACGGGACCGAGATTCTGGACCAGGATGTCAGCTTCCGTAACCAGGCGTTTCAGGATGCCTCTGCCCGTAGTGGACGACACATCGAGCGTAATGCCCAGCTTGTTGGTATTCAGGTACAGGAAAGGCAGACTTTTTTCGGGATGCGGGTCGTCTCCGGCAAAGGGTCCCTTGCGCCTCGCCGGATCTCCCGAGCCGGGAGGCTCAATCTTGATTACTTCGGCCCCGTAATCTGCCAGCAACCTGGCGCAGAACGGAGCGGAAGTATCGCCTCCCAACTCCAGGACCCGAACCCCCTTCAGCAGGTCCATTCCTACCAGGGCTCCTCCGGCCAGATGAGAGGCAGGGACTGTCCCCGTTTGGGCAGGACCACCGTGCCCTGGCCTGCGGCGGTCTGTTGGCCTCGGCTGTTGGTCAGTTCCACCGTGCAGTCCACCTGGCCGAACCCGTCCACCTCACGTTTGCTCGATATGACACCGGAGGTGGTGAGTACGTCACCTGGAAAGTCCATGCCCCGGTGCTGGACATAGAAACGCTTGAACCAGCCTTCCTCGCCGGCAAAGTCAATCAGCAGTTGGCCCAGGTACTGGTTCTTCAGCGACCCGTTCACTACCACGTTCGCCAGCCCCTGCTCGGACTGAGCAAAGGGCAGGTCCCAGTGGATGCGGGCATAGTTGCCGTTGGCCGCCGCCCACCGCACCAGGTGGGTGGTGGTTATGGGACCTTTGACCACAGGCGGCATCTGGTCACCCACCGCGACTTCCTCAAAGTAGCGCTGGCTCGCCTCCGCCCCTTCCGGTTTGGGAAGAATGATATCGGTTGTCGGCGGTGATAGATTCACTGCCTCCAGCGACACAACCCTTGCCTCTCCCTCAGACTTGGCGCTGTCCTGGTCTGGCAGGCTGCGGTGGATGCTCACCCGTTTGGCCACGCTGATTGCCTGCCCCAACTGGTTGGTCTGGGTCTCCTGCCTGACCACGAAGACCAGCGGCCCCGACCTTCCCTGCTTCTCGAAAATGTCCAGAATCTTGAACTGCCTGGTAATCCAGGAACCCACGTAGGCCGGCCGCAGGAACTGCCAGTCACTGCCCCCGTTCAGCCCGTAACTGTTGAAGGGAAGCGGCACCTGGAAATGGGACTCCTGACCGGCGCCAAAATAACCGATGGGCGGCCCAATATCCTTCCAGGTAGCCAACGGCGGGCACACCACACCGGCAAATCGGGACTTGGCGGCATAATCTAAGTCCCGGTAAAGGGGATTTCCGTCCTCTATGGCATCAGCCACGTCAAAGGCCATCTCCTCGCTGATGGCAAACCGGTTCCGTTCCGGGGGAGTTTCGGTCCCGATCAGAGCGCGGACCTCGTCGGTTATTAGGGAATCAACCATTTTCACCCCCCCGTTTTCCTCGTCTGGCAACAGTTATCCTCTGGCCTAACCCACCCACGCCCGGGGTGCGATACCTTCTATGTCGGTCACCACGTCTACCACCGAGGGCTTGCCCGAATTTGCGGCCTCGTTCATTGCCGCCTGAAGGTCTTCGGGCCGTTCTACCCGGATGCCGAAACCGCCCATATCCTCGGCCAGTTTGGCGAAGTTGGTGTCCGGGAAAACCCACAGTTCATCCACATTGCCGGTGGCGCCCACGCTCTCGTAGGCCCGCTCGTTACCCCGCTTTTCCTGGTTGAGAGAGTGGTTGTTGTTGATGACGGTTACCGTGTTGATGCCGTACCGCACTGCTGTCTCAATCTCGCTCAGGTGGTACCAGAAGCCGCCGTCGCCCGTGAAGCAGACCACTGTCCGGTCCGGCACGGCGCACTTGGCGCCCAGTGCCGCCGGGAAGGCCCAGCCCAGGGAACCGGCGCACCGCAGGAAGGTCTGGGTCGGCTTGTAAAGGTCAATCATTGTTCCCGTCCAAATTCCCGAGTGGCCGGTATCGGACAGCAACACGCCGTCATCAGGCAAGAATTCGGAAATCTCTTTGCACAACCGCTCGGGTCGGATAGGTGAGGCGTCGGAGTTGGCCAGCGGCGCCACCTCGTCCCGCCATTCCTGGACCAACTGTTGGGCCCGGGCCACCCATTCGCCCCGGCTGCCGATGGGTTCCAGGTGTTCTATCAGTTTGCGAAGGGAGGCGCGGGCGTCCCCCTGCAAACCCACCTGTATGGGATAGCTGCGGCCCAGTTCCGACGGGTCAATGTCCAGCTGGACAACCGGCGTCCCCGCCCTGGGAATCTGCCACTCAGTGGTAACCTGGCTGCCGGTGTGGCTGCCGATGAAGAAGACCAGGTCGGCCTCGGAAACCACCCGGTTGGCGCACCACCGGGAATAGGTCCCACAAACCCCCACCGACAGGGGATGGTCGTCGGGAATAGTTCCCTTGGCGTTCAGCGACGTGGCCACGGGAATGGACAGCATTTCTGCCAGTTCCACAACCTCCTGCTGCGCCCCGGAGGAGCGGACCCCGCCGCCGGCCACGATTACTGGCCGCCGAGCCTCCGTCAACGCTCGCGCTGCGTCCATGACCATCTCTGTTTCCGGTTCGCCCCGGAAGGGTGGCACGTGGGTAAAGGGCGCCTCCACCACTACCTCCAGGTCTGCCTCCGCGTCCACTATCAATGCGCCCGACGAGCCCTGCAGGTCCAGGTGCGTGGGCCCCGGCGCCCCGGACGTGGCTTCGCGGAAAGCCTGCCGCAAAAGCCTGGGAAACTCTTCCGGATTGTCCACCAAGGCGTTGAACTTGGTTACGGCGTTGAAAGGCTGGACGTGGTCGACTTCCTGGTAGTAATTGCGATTCTGCTGCGAAGGTGACCCCCTGCCGGTGAGCGCCACCACCGGCGCGCCACCCAGGAATGGGTCTTGCAGCCCCGCGGCCAGGTTGGCTGCTCCCACGTTCTGCGCCATGCACACGGCCGGTCGCCTTGCCGCACGGGCATACCCGTCGGCCATGTAGGCGGCTGCCTTCTCGCTGTGGGCCATAATCCTGGCGATGCCCACCTGTTCCATCTCCACCAGGGCGCGGGTCACCACCATTGGCATGTAAAAGGCGTGGGTTACGCCGTAAGCCTGCATCGTTTCCACCAGGAAACGCGCTCCTGTCATATTAGCCATGGGTAAACCTCCGGTATAGAATTGGCAATTGCGTTTCGTCGGATAATAGCGGCAGGTAGGGACGCTGGCAAGGGGAAACTGCCTTTCTAAAGCAGAGCAATGAATGAATGTCGGTCAGGCTACCAAATTCAGGTCGAAAGGCGTATAGTTGGATAAATTCCCAAAACCCACCTTTGTATGGGAGGCGACAAAATGGCAGAAATTCTGGGCCTTGGACTCACCCACTCTCCTTCCTTCATAAAGCCTGACGAAGAGAAGGACTATTCCGTATTCCGCAGCCTGCGGAACCCTAATCTTCCCGAAGAGCTGAGGAATCCCTCCAACTGGCCTGAACCCATGCGCATCGAGTTCGGCGAGGACGAGGGCCTATCCTCGGCCATCAAGGCGCGAGAACGCATCGTCAATGGCTTCCGCAAGCTGCGCGAGGAACTGGACGCCTTTAACCCCGACTTCGTGGTTATCTGGGGCGACGACCAGTACGAGAACTTCAAGGAAGACATCATCCCGCCCTTTTGCGTTATGGCTTACGACGAGATGGAGTGCCAGCCCTTCAATACCGGGGACGGCGGCACTCGCCTGAATGTGTGGAACGAGCCGGGCGACACCACCTTCAAGTACCAGGGCAACCGCACCGCCGCCCGCGCGCTGGTTCGGGGCCTGATTGAAGAAGGCATCGATATGTCCTACGCCTACAAGCCGCTGCACGAACAGGGCGGCCTGGGCCACGCCATCCTCAACACCCTGCTTTACCTGGACTACGACCGCAAGGGCTGGGACTATCCTGTGGTTCCCTTCCTGGTTAACTGCTACGGCAGCCGGGTCGTAAGGAATCGGGGCGGCGCCGTCCAGTACGAGGAGGAATTCGATCCCCCCGGCCCTTCGCCCAAGCGCTGCATGGAAGTGGGCGCAGCCGTGGCCCGTGTACTCAAGGACAGCCCCTACCGGGTCGCTTTGATTGCTTCATCCAGCTGGTCTCACGCCTTCTTGACCGACAAGCACCATCGCTTCTACCCGGACGTCGATTCTGACCGGGCTCGGTTCGAGGAACTGAAGGACAGCGACTTTGCCGCCTGGAGCCGGATTTCCATCGACCAGATCGAAGACGCTGGCCAGCAGGAACTGCTCAACTGGATGTGCATCGCCGGCGCCATGCAGGAGTTGGACTACAAGACCGAGGTTGTGGACTACGTTGAGTCCTATATCTTCAACTCCAACAAGTGCGTGGCAATGTTCAAGCCATAGCTGGCCCTGCTTCGGGTATAAACGCAATGTGGGGAGGGCCGAGGCCTTCCCCGCTTCTCTTTTTCAACACTACAAAACAGATGGGGCGGGAAATTTCCCCGCCCCAAGGTTTTTCCACCGGAAATGGTGTCTCGGTTACCGTTCAAATACCGAAGTGATCGGCTGATGGCCGGCGTGCTCGGCGTAGGGTTCTTCCCGGTAAAGGGACAGCGACTTCATTACGGGAATGTCCTGGATGGAAAAGAGAATGGCCTCGTCGTCGGTGTCGTTGGCGTGTTCGTGCCAGGCCCAGGACGGCACCACCAGGAAGTCGCCCTCGCCCCAGTCGAAACGTTGCCCATTGATGACGCTGTGTCCCGTGCCCCGGAACACCTGGTACACCGCGCTGCTGGTGTGGCGGTGGGCCTTGGTGTTCACGTTTGGCCGAATCATCTGGATCCAGCAGGCCATGGTCCGCAGCACCGGGCCGCCCGTGGCCGGGTCCGAAAACTCCATTGCCACGTCGTCAAACGGGCTGGCGTCAGTCTGGGCCAGTTCGTGCAGGGCGGCGTGCGTCCGCTCCCACTTGTAGTGCCACAGCGGCGAATAGGGAGCGTTTTGGTCCTCCCATGCCGGCCGCAGCGCTCCGGAAGCGTACTTTCGCACCGACTCGCCCACGCCCACAATGGGCTGCTGGTCTTCGGGGAACTGTTCGTAGAAAGTGGCTTCCAGGTTATTGACCAGGGGCGTGTCCAGCCCGTCCAGCCAGATCATCGGCCCGTCGCCTTCGTTATTGTGGTCGTGCCACGTCCACGAGGGGGTCAGCACCAGGTCGCCGGGCTCCATGTAGCACTTGTCGCCTTCAACGGTGGTGTAGGCGCCGGTGCCCTGCAAGACCCAACGAATGGCCGTGGGGGTGTGGCGGTGGGCCGGGGCATTCTCGCCAGGCAGCAAAAGCTGCAACGCCGCGGAAATGGTGTGGGTAGTCCCATGGTCCAGGCCCGGGTTGGCCAGGCGCAGAACCCGCCGCTCCACGTCCCGGTCCGGAGTTACGATGTCGCCGCTTCGCAGCACCAGGGGCTGGGCATCGGCCCAACGCCATGCGAAGGGCTCAACCTGGGGTTTGCGCTCCAGTCGGCGTCCCACCCATGCAGCCCGCAGGCCGGCGGATTCGGTATTGTCGTAAAACTGTTCTTCCTCTTCAGGGCTGACTCTTCCCAGTAATTGGGTCATGTTTGCCTCCCTATTCCGCCTGATTTTGGTTTAGCTTGATTCTAATTGGGCCTTATGGGAGTGTCAATTTGTTGGATAGTCAGCGCAATCGCGTATTAACGGAAACTCGTTCCCTCCCCTGTGAGACTTCCTGCCCTTCAGAGAACAAACTTCCCAACTTCTATTTCCCAATTCCTGACACTCCCCCCTTGCCAACTGCCATAACCCATCTCTACCGTAAATGATACCTGGCCCGTCGGAGGACACCACCGCCCCAGGCGAAGCCGCCGCCAGCCTCAAAGAGAGATGCGGCGCCTGCTCTCCCAGGCAACACACAACGAAAATGTCGGGAAATAACCGGA
>JAJEDS010000375.1 GCA_022821365.1 Dehalococcoidia bacterium
TCCGGTTATTTCCCGACATTTTCGTTGTGTGTTGCCTGGGAGAGCAGGCGCCGCATCTCTCTTTGAGGCTGGCGGCGGCTTCGCCTGGGGCGGTGGTGTCCTCCGACGGGCCAGGTATCATTTACGGTAGAGATGGGTTATCGCAGTTGGCAAGGGGGGAGTGTCAGGGAGTAAGAATTAAGAACTAAGATTTGGGAATCAGGGAAGGTCTGAATAATGTTGTTCCCGTGAAGGCGGGAACGACGGGATGACTGTCCGAGTAATGGATTTTTCAGAGGTTCCTCAGGTAGTTTGTTCACGGAGGGACACGGAGTCCCACAGGAGGGAATGAGTTTCCGTTAATACGCGATTGCCCTGGACATCCCAGTGGTTGTCTAATCCTGGAGATCGGAGTTTCAGGTTGGCAGTGACCGGGCGGTGGGCTAGAATTAGCCATCCCATACTGTAGAGGTGCATCGTGGCAATATCATTGGAAGAAGCCAACCGGATTGTGGAAGGGGCGCTGGCCCAAGCGGCGGAACTGAACATCAAGGTTAGCGCAGCAGTGGTGGACGGCGGCGGCCGACTCATCGCCATGCAGCGGATGGACGGGGCCATCTGGGCCAGCGCTTACGGGTGCCAGGGCAAAGCGGTAGCTTCGGCGGCCTTTGGCCGGGCGAGCGGCGAAATGCAGGAACGGGCAACCCAGCCCACGCCGGCCGGGATTAACGCAGCCTCGGGCGGCGAGATGATCATGGGCCAGGGGGCGGTGCCCATTATACGCAACGGCGTGATCGAGGGCGCCTGTGGCGTGGGCGGCGGCACCAGCCAGCAGGACGAAGACTGTGCTGCCGCCGGGGTGGCCAGGCTTTAGCCATTTCCGGCGTTAATATCGCGCCAACCAAGATCGACTTGGTACCGCCCGGGCCTGGACAGCAAGGTATTGACTGAATCGGAGTTGATAACCTGGCTGAGCGGGTTCGGGCGGTGCGGTGCTCCAAGCATGGGCGGCGAAGAGCGCGGGAGGGGGCTAGGGGACAAAGGCCAGCGCTGAGACCGGGGAACCGCTGCCGCCCTGCAACCGCAGCGCCCCGATGACCAGGGTGGCGCCAAGAGGGGGCAGCTGGCCGAGATTGCACAGGTTTTCCAGCACAATTCGCTTCTGCTCCAGCGCGCGCCGGTTGATGGAGAAGGTCGTGTCTCTGCCTCCATCCACACCGTGGGTGTCAATGCCAATTCCCGCGGCGCCCCGTTGGGTAAGCAGCACTCCCAGGGCCTCGACGCCAAATCCTGGAAAGTGAAGGATCCCGTCAGATCCCTCTCCAAGATAGGCCTGGGGGTCGTACCACTTTTCGTCCCAGCCCGTATTCAGCAGCGCCAGAGAACCGGCCGGGACAATGCCGTGTTCCTTCTCCCACTCCAGCAGCACGTTTACGCCGAGGCGGTAATCGGGATTGGCCGCAGCCCGCTCCTGAACGTCTATGACGATGGCGGGCGCCACGAAAGCCGAGGGTGGATACTGGTCAATACCCGCGCCGGCCGGATGAAATCCCGCCGGGGCGTTGACGTGAGTGCCGGAGTGTTCTCCCAGTGAAAGGCGGCGCAAGTAGAAGCCGTCCCGTTCCAGGGAGGCAACTTCTTCATATTCCAGCTTGGGGTCGCCAGGCCATTGGGGAATGTTCGGGTGCAGCGTGTGGCTGAGGTCGATTACTTGGCGGAACTGCAATAATATCTCCAGGGGTTGTGGGCAACTTTGGCCGTCACCATACGTAGCACGCCCTAATCCGAGTCCTCTTCCTCTCCGACGTTGAGTCGGCCCAGGAAGACGTCGGTGAGGATGCTGGAGTCCTGTACCGACTGAGGCGTGCCACTGTGTACCAACCGTCCCTTGTCAAGGATATATGCCCGGCTGGCGATGTCCAGCACGCCCTTGATGTTGTGTTCAACGACGAAGATGGTGGTGCGGAGCCGTTGGTTAATTTCGTGGACCTTCTCAAAGACCTCTTTGACCACGATGGGGGCCAGGCCCAGGGTGGGCTCGTCCAGCAGCAGCACTTCAGGATTCGCCATAAGTCCCCGGCCCAGGGCCAGCATCTGCTGCTGGCCGCCGGACATCTGGCTGGCCATGTCCCGCCGTTTCTCGAACAGGATGGGGAATAGGTCCAGCACTGACTCCAGCCGCCGTGCCTGTTCGGCCCGGTCGTTCAGGTAAAGGCAGCCCAGTTCCAGGTTTTCAATTACTGACAAGTGGGTAAATACCCGGCGGCCCTGGGGCACGAAGGAAATGCCCTGCTTGACAATGTCATGGGTGGCGGCAATCAGGGGCGCCCCTCGCCAGAACACCTGGCCGCCGACAACGGGGGCCAGGCCCATAATGGCCTTCAAGACGGTGGACTTGCCGGCGCCGTTGGGCCCCATGACTGCGGCCAGTTCGCCCCGCCCCACGCCCAGGGTAACCCGCTCCACTGCCACCACCGCTCCAAAGTGAACCGAAACCTCTCGCAACTCCAGCATCATTCCGGAGTCAGCTACCGCCGCCGTAACGGAAAGGTTGTCTGTTGCGGTTTCTTCTTGAGCCACAGGCTTGCCCCGCTGTTCTTGTATCGTTCCCGGACTGCCGTTCAGGCGCCCAGATAGGCGGAAATGACCTCAGGCTGGTTCAGCACGTCCTCCACCTCGCCGGCCAGAAGCAGCTTGCCACCGTCCATGACAATGAGGTGGTCCGCCATTTCCCGAACGATGTCCATGTTGTGGGAAACAAAGATGATGGTGCGCCCTTCGTCCCTCATGCCCTTGAGGATGTCCTTCACCCGTTCCAGCATCTGGGGAAACAAGCCGGCAAAGGGTTCGTCCAGCAGGTAGATGTTAACGTTGAGGGCCATGGCCCGCCCGATTTCCAGCAACTTGCGCTGGCCGTATGAAAGGTCCATGGCCAGGGAAGAACGCTTGTCCCACATCCCCACTTTCTCCAGGATTTCCCGGGCCTTTTCCCGGTGCTCCCGACTGGTACGTTCAAAAATTGACGGCCACAGCCTCCTGGTGGTCAGCACCACCAGTATGTTATCCAGGACGCTGATCTGGTCAAACAAACGGACTTCCTGGAAGGTGCGGGTAATGCTGTGGTCCGGAGTTTCATAGGCATGGATAGTGGTCAGGCCAAGGCCGTCGATCTTGACCATACCACCATCGAGGGGAAGAGTTCCGCTGAGCAAATTTATCAGAGTTGACTTGCCGGAGCCATTCGGACCCACGATGCTGGTTACACCCTGGCGCGGGATTGAAATGCTCAAGCCGTCCACCGCGGCAACCGCTCCGAAGTACCTGGATATTTCCACGGTCTCCAGGATGTATTGCTCAGGGATATTGGCCGAGGGTTGGCTCATAGCTTGTACCTGCCTACCAGCCCCTGGGGCCGAAATACCATCAACAGCACGAGAAGGATGCCCAGCACCACCTGACGGGCCTGTCCCACGTATTCCTGGGGCAGGAAGGGCAGGAAACGCATCCCCTCCTCCAGCAATACGAAGGCCAGCGCGCCCAGCAGCGAACCCCAGATGGTCGCCAGGCCGCCCAGGATCACGATAGATATGAGCAACACGGATTCCAGAAGTATAAAGGAATTGGGGTCGATAAAGGTGGTCCAACTGGAAAACATGCCGCCGGCTACGCCAGCCATCATGGCCGAAATGACCCAGACGGCCAGCTTGTAATGGCTGGCGTGGTAGCCGAATACCTCGGCCACCTGTTCATCCTCGCGTATGGCGGTGAGGACCCTGCCGAAGGATGACGTAACAATGAACCAGGAAATGCCCACCACAAGGACCATCAGGGCCATGGCAACCAGCATCAATTCCAGTTCACTGTCGAAAACCCAGCTGCCGATCTGGGGCCTGGCCACATCGTGAATGCCAAAGGCGCCCCTGGTAA
>JAJEDS010000210.1 GCA_022821365.1 Dehalococcoidia bacterium
GCCTGCGCCAACTGGCCGAGCAGATTGCCGACGACTGGACCGTCGCTGCCGCCGAAAAGGAACCGCTCCCCAATCCACTCCAGGTGGTCCGGCGCGTCGCCCGCGAGGGCCATGTCCTCAAGACCTACATGAACCTGAACCAGTATGTCCAGCGGTGCATTGACCAGGGAAGATGTCTGGAAGCCCCGCAAATCGTCCTGGCCCTGCTCCCCTGGGCCTGGGACCACCGCTACGACGACATCCTCTACGGCGAAATCCCCGCGTAACCTGCTAAGGCTCCTGTAGGGGCGGTCCTTTGTGTCCTTCGTGGACAGAAAAGAGAGAACAGCGAAAACTAAGACGTGATTACCCTGGACCACGGAACTGCCCGGTAGATAGGCCGGGCGTGATGGTATATGCCGGGCGTGATGGTATATAATGATGCCGCTTCGGAATCCGCTGCCCGGTGAACGGGTTGGCGGTCTTACATTGCCTCCGGGGCAAGGGAACAGGAAAATGGAGCAATCGGAACACCAGCCCCTGTACGCAGCGAAAGACCGGGTGCCGTTCAACCTGACCCTGGTGCTGGCCCTGGGTATCGCGGGGTGGGGGCTGGCGGGATTAATCGGGATTCTCCCGCCACCGGGGAACCCGGAAATGATAATTGTCCTGGGGCTGGCGGTTACGGCCTATACCTGGCTGTTTACGCCCAAGGAGTACATGGTCTATAACGACGCGGTGTGCGTGGCCTACGGCAAGCCCCGGGTGAAGACCATCCACTTCAGCAACATTGCCGTGGTGGAAATGGGGTCGCCGGTCTCCATTGACCAGTTGCGTATCCGCCCCATAAAGGGCCGCCGCCAGTCCATAAGAGTAAGGGACCCGGAGACCTTCTACGACCAGTTGGAAACGGCCCTGAACGCCTACCGGGCCGCCCACCCCGAGGAGGATATTTCCTACGAGTTATCCGGGCGGCATCCCGCGGCGGTGGTTGAAGGCGAAGCCGTGGAGATGGTTGAAGGCGAAGCCGTGGAAATGGTTGACGCCGACGCTGACGCGAAACCTGAAGCCGCGCAGGCCGAGGACGTCGTGCCGGAGGAGTCTTTCCCGGAAGACGGCTGGTCCGAAGACAGCGCAGAGATAGAGGACACGCCGGTGGACCAGCCAGTGGCGGAAGTGTCGGAGCCTCAGGAGGACGGGGAGACGGCTGCGGAAGCGGACGGGGAGACGGCATCTGAAGAGCAGGAGAAGCCCCAGGAGCCTGGGGGCCGGAGCTTCTACTGACACTTTGTAACAATCTCAGAACTGTCGGCCAAGCTCGCAGCTTCTGATCAGGAATGAGACTTAGCTAGTCGCCACCCCCATCCTGGCCTTTCCCCTTTGTTGGGGGAAGGGACGTTTACAAAGGATTCCCGACTACACCCTCTGTTCCAATTCCTCGTACACCGGGCGCGCCATCTCGAATACATCGGCGGTGTGGCAGTACATGCTGCCGGCCAGGCGGCCGGTGGGCTTCAGCAGCTGGTGATTGATGCGGTGACCGTTTATCAGGTCGTCGCGGATGTGCATGTAGATAACTTCGCCGATGACCAGGCCGTGGCCGGTGGCGGGGTCCCTTCCCAAGTCCACCACCTGCTTGAGGCGGCACTCCATGTTGACGGGGGACTCGGCCACCCGGGGGGCCTTCACCTTCACCGAGGGGGCCTCGGTCAGGCCGGCTACCTCGAACTCGTTGACCTCCACGGGGAACTCGGCGGCGGTCTTGTTCATGGCCTCGGCAATGTCGTCCACCACCACGTTGACCACAAACTCGCCCGTTTCCTCCACGTTGGTCAGGGTATCCTTGGCCTTGGAACCGGCGCGGCGGGATGACGAGAAGACGATGGTGGGCGGGTCGGAGGCGACGGCGTTGAAAAAGGAGTAGGGGGCCAGGTTGACGATGCCATCGGTGGAAATGGTGGAGACAAAGGCGATGGGACGAGGGACGACCACGCCGGTGAGGACGCGGTAGAAGTTGTGCTCAAAGGTGTTGGGGTCGATCTGCAAGGCGGCACCTCTCAAGGGCTCAGGCTGTCCCAGATATTAACATGGATGGACAGGATGCACAGGATGATGGACGTGAAATTCCAGGAAAATCCTGTATATCCTGTCCATCCATGTTTGGAGCCGTTTTTGACTTTCAGGGGTATTGCTGATAATTTAGCACTGCCCTTTTCAGGTACAAATCGGGGCTTGGGAGACAGGAAACGGCTATGGCGTGGAACGACATTATCGTTGACTCACTGAAGAAGTGGGACACATCCCTGGTGGCCTACGTGCCCGACATTTCCATTGACCGGGTTACCACTTTGATAGACGAAGACCCCTATTTCCACCTGGTGTCGGCCACGCGGGAGGAAGAGGCCATCGGCGTGGCCGTGGGCGCCTATGCCACGGGGCGGAACTCGGCGGTGTTCATGCAGTCCAGCGGGTTCGGCAACAGCATCAACGCCATCGCCAGCCTGTGCATACCGGCCCGCACGCCCATTCCCATCTTCCTGAACCTGCGGGGCGGGCCCGGGGAGTTCAACATTGCCCAGGTGCCGATGGGACGGGCCACCCGTCCTATCCTGGACACCTTCGGCCTGGTGCACTTCACCCTGGAAGACGAGTACAACATGGAGAAGATAGTGGATGGCGCGCTGAAGCTGTGCCACGCCAACCGCCAGCCGGTGGCCATCTGCATGACCCAACTGCTGCACGGAGGCAAACTTGCTTAGGTTCGAAGCTACCCAAATGCTGCTGCGCCACATCGGCAACCTTCCCATCGTAAGCAACCTGGGGCCGACCACGGATGAACTGTGGCACGCGGGGCACCGGGACCGGAATTTCTACACCTACGGGAACATGGGGCTGTGTTCGTCCATTGCCCTGGGCATGGCCGTGTCCACCGAGGAGAAGGTGGTTTCGCTGGACGGCGACGGTTCGCTGCTGATGAACCTGGGCACCATTGCAACCATCGGCCGGGAGCAGCCCAGGAACCTGGTGGTGGTGGTCTGGGACAACGAGCAGTGGGCCCAGACGGGCCACCAGTCGAGCCACACGGCCTTCGGCACCGACCTGGAGCAGGTGGCCCAGAGTTGCAGCATTCCCCGCACGACCACGGTTGATAACCTGGAGGACCTGGAAGCGGCCTTCTGCGAGGCGCTGGAGCAGGACGGCCCCTGGTTCATCGTGGCGAAGATTGAGGAGACGGAGTATATGCCCGTTGCGCCCATCGAACCGGAGATGACGCTGTACCGGTTCCGGGAGAGCTTCGGGGCCAGCGGGGTGTAGAGTCTTACCCCAGCCATGGAGGTTGAGTTCAGCACGGGCCGGTTGGAAAGGTGTTACTTAGACGTCAGGGAAGGCACGCGGGAATGGGGACATGCAGTGGCTAGAAGGTATGTTGAAAGGATAAATATTATTTATTCATCGTCAACACTTAGTGACTTATACCAGCACAGACCCTGGCGATTCCACCGGCTACACGGCAGATATGCTGGTATGTTTGCTTTAACATTGACTGGACGCTACAGGCTAATTGTGGGCCAAGGAGCAACGGAAAGCCAGGTTGTAATTTACGAGGTGACTAATCATTATGACGACTAAGTCCGGTCGCTTGTATTCAAACATTGCGATTCCTCCCGGCGAATCTCTACAGGAGGAAACAGAGTTTAGAGGCATTTCAGCGCAGACACTGGCTGACAGTTGTGGAAAGTCGGTAGACGAAATCAAGGATATTTTCCGAGGCGCTAAGGAAATCACTCCGGAATTTGCCGCCGCGTTGGAGCAGGTAGTAACAGGCATCGGGGCCTACATCTGGCTGGGACTGGAAGAGGACTACCAGGAAACCCTGCGCCGGGTTGGAGAAAGCCGGCCGGAGTGATCCTCCAAGCGGTTCTGCCGCTTCATACACATAAGAGCCGGAAAGAAAACAACGGGCATCCGGCAGCCCACCCGCCTGGCAGGAGGCGACAGTGCCGCAGCCTACTCCCGTTGAGATAATTGACACGGTGCAGATTTTTATTGCCGAGTACCTGGAGCGGCCGCCGGAGGAGTTGATTTACGAGTACGACCCCGGCGTGCGCTGCGACGACGCCTTTCCCGATGTTGACGATATGGACCGGGATGTATGGCGAGTCCACATCCGCAACGCCTTCCCAGAAGATGACGGCTTTCGCATTAACATTGCGGAGCGGCTGTATGACAAGTACGGCATTATCGCCGAGGTGGAACTGGCCTGGCGGTAGGGCGGAAGGATGATAGAATATCGCCATGTTGCAAGTACCTAAGAAGAGATACATTGAAAAGGGGCAAAACGTGGGAGTGTTCGACGTTCTGTTGGGTGTGGGGGGGCCTGGGGAGGGGGAATTGACCTACGTTTCAGCTTCCGTTGACACTGGCGCGATACACTCAATGCTCCCAGAAGCCTTGTTGCGCCGGCTCGGTGTTACTTCGATAGAGCGATTCGGCTACACTTTGGCGGACGGCAGCGTGGTCGAGTATGACTTCGGGATGGCCCGATTTGGACTTGAAGGCCATCCGGAACGCTATTGCCCCGTGATTTTGGGCGCTGATGGTCAGCATCTGGTAGGCGCCACCACGCTGGAGTTCTTCAACCTGATGGTCGATCCGGTGGACGGCGCCTTAATCCGCCGGGTACCTCGCGCAAGGCCTTTCTAGCCACTGTAGCTACCCCTTAACGCTACTGATACCTCTCCTTGGAGGTCCACTATGCCCGCCACCTATCGCGCCGATCACGTGGGAAGCCTGCTGCGGCCTTCCCGTATCCACGAAACCAGGTCCGCCCTGGGAGAAGGCAGGGTAGGCCCGGACGAACTGCGAGCCGTGGAAGACCAGGCCATTCTCGAGGCCCTGGAAGGACAGCGGGCAGCGGGCCTGGAAGTTTTTACCGACGGCGAGTTTCGCCGCACCGGATTCCAGAACGACCTGATTGAGAGCGTTGAAGGGTTTGTGGACACCGACACGCCGGCGGTGGTGCGGGTGTGGCAGGGGCCTGGCGGCGAGCCGTCCGAGCAGGGCACACGGCAAGTGGTGGGCGGGAAACTGACCAGGGTGCGAAGCCTGACGGGACACCAGCGCGAGTTTCTGCAGGCCCACGCGCCCGGGCCGGTCAAGATGACGCTACCCAGCCCCAGCCAGTTTCCGGCTATCAGTTTCCAGCCGGGGCTGTCCGACCGGTTCTATCCCACCCGGTCCGAACTGCTTTGGGAGATTGCCGGGATAATCAAGTCGGAGATAGGGGAACTGCTGGAGGCGGGGGTGGACTACATCCAGATGGACGCGCCCCGCTACAGTTACTACGTGGACCCCCGGTGGCGGCAGCACCTTCAGCAACTGGGGGAAGACCCGGACCGGATGTTTGCGGAGGCCGTTGAGGCCGACAACTTCTGCCTGGAGGGAGCGCAACGGCCGGAGGCTACCATCGCAATGCACATCTGCCGGGGCAACAACCAGAGCAAGTGGTACGCCGAGGGCGGCTACGAGGCCATCGCCGAGCGGCTGTTCAACACCCTGCCGGTGGACCGGTTCCTGCTGGAGTACGACACGGAACGGGCCGGCACCTTTGAGCCGCTGCGTTTCATGCCGCCCGACAAAATGGTGGTCCTGGGGCTGATCAGCAGCAAGGACCCGGCGCAGGAATCGCCGGACTACATCCTGGCGCGGATCGAGGAGGCCAGCAGGTACGTGCCCCTGGAAAACCTGGCCCTGAGTCCCCAATGCGGTTTTGCCTCCACGGCCGCGGGGAACCTGCTGACGGAAGAGGAGCAGTGGCGTAAGCTGGAACTGGTGGCGGAGATAAGGCGGCAGGTCTGGGGGGATTAGCGGTTCCGGTTTGGGCCATTTCAGGGCGTAAAGGCGTCTAAATTAAAGCAGAAGTGGGATGTTCATTTGACAACATTGCGCCGGTCCTACGCCACCGGTGCAGGGGTTATTCGCGAATAA
Organism: Dehalococcoidia bacterium; assembly: GCA_022821365.1. Taxonomy (GTDB): domain Bacteria; phylum Chloroflexota; class Dehalococcoidia; order Lucifugimonadales; family UBA3495; genus Bin22. The sequence goes on from JAJEDS010000210.1 coordinate 5,968, forward strand.
CCCCACGCAAGCGGGCTGCGCCGCCAATGGTTGCCGGGATTCCATTCGAGAGCGACTAATGGCGATTCAGGGCGCCAGCGGCAGGATTCAACCTCAAAATGCGCTTCCCAGCCTGGCTTTGGGTTAGAGCTACGCCGGTACACTTGAGATGGAAGTAGTGTGGCCACGAGACTGCCGAAGGCCCAAAAGTTCTTGCCCAGAGTCTGATTTCGTTCCCGAGAGCCGGCTTGTGGGAAGGATTCTTGATCCTTCACTCTGTTCAGGATAACAGACTGGGTGGCTTGAACAGTATTCAAGCCGAAGAGGGTTCTGGATACCCGCTTTCGCCGGTATGACGACCGTGCGAATTGCTTGATTCGCAGCATAAAGCAGCAGGCCCGGCTGGCAATCAGCCGGGCCCTTTCTATTCACCCGTTAGTGGACATTTGTGTCCATTCGGGGATTGTGAAGCTCTAGCCCTTGAGGTGCTGGTTGAAGAAGCCGAGGGTGCGGGCCCAGGCGTCTTCGGCTGCCTCGGCGTGGTAGCTGTCGCGCTCGTCGCAGTTGAAGCCGTGGCCGGCGCCGGCGTACATCTTGAAGTCATAGCTGACGCCGGCGGCATCAAGCCTCGCCTCAATCGTCTCCACATCAGCCGGCGACGGGTTGCCGTCCTGGTCACCGAACTGGCCCATCAGGGGAATCTTGATGTTGCCGGTCAGGTCTATGGGCGCGGGGTTGTCGTCGCCGAAGGGCACCAGGACCCGTCCGGGGTAGTAGGCCACGGCGGCATCCAGGCGGGGGCAACTGGTGGCCGCCAGGTAGGTAATGCGGCCGCCGACACAGTAGCCGACGATGCCGACCTTCTGACCTGCGGTGCGGTTATAGGGGGTGCGATTGTCACCGCCCAAAATGTAGTTCACCGTCTCGTTGATGTCGGTTACAATTTCCTCATCGTTCATGACGGACATATAGTTTATGCCGGCCTGCATGTCTTCGGGACTGTAGCCGAGCTTGGGGTTGGGATGCTCGCGGTGGAACAGGGCCGGTGCGACGGCAACGTAACCGTTGGCGGCGAACCGGTCGCACACCTTCTGGATATGCTCGTTGACGCCAAAAATCTCCTGGATGACGATGACGGCGGGCCAACTGACACCCTCGCTGGGGGCGGGATGGCTGACATAGGCAACCATGTCCAGGCCCTGGTAGCCGTGCATATCGTCAAATCCGCGGTCACCACCGAACCTTAGATTCTCCCAAAACGATGGCATAATGCTTCCTCCTCCTGTCACATTTCTAGCCATTCTCGGATTGCCCTGGCGGTCTGCCGGAACCCGGCGCCTGCCGTGGGGTTCAGCCGCCGTATCAGCTACAACCTGCCTACCTGATTGCGTCGGGCTTAACGCGGCGATTGTAGCAAAGGAACCGAGGTAAGACAAGCGGTGAAATGACGGGACACCTTCTACGAAGAAACACGAACAGGCAGGAACCAAGCCCTTTGCGAAATATCGGGAATCAGCATGAATGGAACGGACTTACCAATAAACAAAAGCAAGGGCGCACGGCTTATCGTGCGCCCTTTTTCGTTCAAGTTCCAGAGTTGACTCAGCTTACAGGGACTGCCAGACGCGCTTGCCGCCCTCGGTTGCCACGCGGCCTATCTGCTGGCCCGGGGGGAAGTGGCCGGCGCAGACAACCCAGCCCTCGCTCTCGGCCTTGTCCAGCAGGGCTTCGCGGTTGGCCTGGCTGGCGGCCTTGTCGTAGTCTACGGACGCGCACCAACTGGGCTCGGAGACCTGGGCGATGCAGTGGAGCAGGTCGCCCACCAGCATGGCCTTTTCGCCGCCGGAGTTGACCAGCACCACCTGGTGGCCGGGGGTGTGGCCCACGGCCGGCATGGTGGAGATGCCGTCGGTTACCTCGTATTCGCCCTCAACGATCTGCTGCAGGCGCAGGCGGCGCAGGGGCATAATCTGCTGCTGCACGTGGGGGTTCTGTTCAAGGATTTCCGGCTGAGTGTAGTAGTCGTAGTCGTCCTTGGGGATGATGTAGCGGGCGCGGCGGAAGTTGGGAGCCGGCATACCGCCGGAGTAGCGCAGGTTCCAGCCCACGTGGTCGGCGTGCAGGTGGGTATGAATGACGTAGTTGACCTGGTCCGACGGGGAGACGTTGGTGTTGTGGATGTCCACGTTGGGTGGCAGCATCACGGGCCGCAGTTCCTCGTACAGGTTGCCCACCACGTTGCCCCGCGAGGGATGGGGTCCAGGGCCCATGCCGGTATCCACCAGCACGGTGTGGTTTTCGGAGCGCACCACGAAAACGCCGTAGTAAAGCTGAAGCTGGCCGTTTTCCAGCACATCCTGGTAATCGGCCCAGGCGCTGTCGGGCACGTCGGGGAACATGGCCGAAGTAGGCCGCGGCGGCGGGACCATGTCTATAACGGCGGTGATTTCGTAACTACCGACAGTAGTCTTATCTGCCATAAATTTTCCTCCCTGTAAGCTTTCTTTGGTTTTTCAGTTGCCGGAGCGGTGATTCCGTACCGGCCAGCGCGCCCCGGATTTCCAGCCAGGGGCTGCCTTTTTGCCTAGTATTGGATCAGGGAAAACACATCGTAGGCCCCCAGGGTGTTGCGGCCGCCCAGGTCTTCCAGTTCGATGACCAGCCCCATGGCGGCCACCTCGCCCTCGCAGGCTTCCACCAGGTGGGCCGCGGCGGCCAGGGTGCCGCCGGTGGCAAGGAGGTCGTCGATGATCAGGACCTGGTCGCCGGGCCCCACGTCGCCCAGGTGCATTTCCACGCGGCTGGAGCCGTATTCCAGGAAGTATTCGGCGGAGACCGTGTCGCCAGGCAGTTTCCCTTCCTTGCGCACCGGGACCAGGGGCTTGCCCAGGCGACAGGCCAGGGGGGCGCCGAAGATGAAACCCCGGGACTCGATGGCAACGATAATGTCGATGTCGTATTCCCGGCAACGTTCGGCCAGGAGGTCTATCGTGTGATTAAGGGCGTCGGAGTCGCGTAGCAAAGGGGTAATGTCGCGGAACAAAATCCCTGGCTGGGGGAAGTCAGGGACATCGCGGATATAGTCCTTCAAATTCATAAATTGGTGACTCGGCGGATGAGATAAGCAGGGCATTTCCCCCTTGCAAACCGGGTTCGGGAAGCGGTCGCAGAGGGCCGAGAGAAGTGTAGAATAACCCGTGGCAAGCGTCAAGGTTTGTGGGCAGCGTTTCTATTTGGGTGGCTTGGCAGAAAGAGGCGGGGGCAGACCCATGTGCCTGCTCTGGCCCCTTGGCATTACCACCTGAATTGGAACCCTACCGGTTTGGGGCAACAGTTCACAGGCAGGAGGAACACACCGGCCCCCGGCGCCGCCGTACCGGCTTTCGCCGGTATGACAGTTACAGGGCAGGAATTTGATTGACAAGTTCCCCCGCCCATCTATATAATCTGTGCAGTATCAAGCAGGCTGGCTGAATGGCCCCGAAGTTGCGGGGCCTTTTTCTGGTCTGAATGAAGGTTTGTGCCCCTGTGGCGCAATTGGAAGCGCAGCCGACTTGTAATCGGCAGGTTAGGGGTTCGAGTCCCCTCTGGGGCTCCATGGAATAATATCCCCGGCCAGTTGCACCGGCGATGCGCAGGCCCGCCTCCCCAGTGGGGGCGGCCGCCGGCAGGGAGGGGTGGGTGAGTGGTTAAAGCCACCAGACTGTAAATCTGGCGTCCGGAAGGACTTCGCAGGTTCGAATCCTGCCCCCTCCACCACCCAATTTGGTAAAATACAACCAAATCCAACATACATTTTGGGGTAACGAGCCCAGATAGCTCAGCGGTAGAGCACGTTCTTGGTAAGAACGGGGTCGGCGGTTCAATCCCGCCTCTGGGCTCCATCACCACCAAGGAAAAACAGGAGAGTAGGACGAGAAATGGCCAAACAGCAGTTCGATCGTTCCAAGCCCCACGTTAACGTGGGCACCATCGGTCACGTTGACCACGGGAAGACCACCCTCACCGCCGCGATCACCCGGGTGATGGCGGAGAAGGGTATGGCTAGCTTCCGGGACTTCGGCAGCATCGACAATGCGCCTGAAGAGCGGGAGCGCGGCGTAACCATTGCTATCGCCCACGTGGAATACGAGAGCGACACCCGTCACTATGCACACGTGGACTGCCCTGGCCACGCTGACTACATCAAGAACATGATCACCGGCGCCGCCCAGATGGATGGCGCGGTCCTGGTGGTGAGCGCCCCGGACGGCCCCATGCCCCAGACCCGGGAGCACATCCTCCTGGCCCGCCAGGTGGAAGTGCCCCGCATCCTGGTCGCCCTGAACAAGGTGGACATGATGGACGACGAAGAGTTGCTGGAGCTGGTGGAACTGGAAGTCCGGGAACTGCTGAGCACCTATGACTTCCCCGGCGACGACACGCCCATCGTCCGCGTGAGCGCCCTGAACGCCATGGAAGGCGACCCGGAAGCCATGGAAGGCGTGGCCCAACTGGTACAGGCCATGGACGACTACATTCCCATTCCCGAGCGCCTGACCGACCGCCCCTTCCTGATGCCCATTGAGGACGTGTTCGGCATCAAGGGTCGCGGCACCGTGGTTACCGGCCGGGTGGAGCGCGGTACCCTGAAGCAGGGTGAGGCAATTGAGATAATCCGGTCCGGCGACGTGCGCCAGACGGTGGCCACCGGTCTGGAGATGTTCCACAAGCTGCTGGATACCACCGAGGCCGGCGATGCCGTGGGCATTCTGCTGCGCGGCGTGGACCGGGACGAGGTGGAGCGCGGCCAGGTGGTGGTGAAGCCCGGCTCAATGCAGCCCCACCGTCACGCCGAGGCCGAGGTGTACGTACTGAGCCGCGAGGAGGGTGGCCGCCATACCCCCTTCTTCTCGGGCTACAAGCCCCAGTTCTACATCCGGACCAGTGACATTACCGGTGAAATTACCCTGCCCGAGGGCGTGGAAATGGTAATGCCCGGCGACAACATTACCATGACCCTGAACCTGATTACCCCTATAGCGCTGGAAGAACGGCAACGTTTTGCCATCCGCGAGGGTGGCCGCACCGTCGGCTCCGGCGTAATCACCAGGCTGCTGGACTAAAGGCGACGCTGGCCCGCTCCGGCGGGCCAAAGGAAGAAGGTGAATCATGGCTCGAAAGTCTGCTGATATCCGCGGGGTCATCACCCTCCAGTGCGGCGAGTGCCGTGAGCGCAATTACGCCACGGTAAAGAACCGCCGGAACGATACCCAGCGGATGGAACTGCGCAAGTACTGCTCCCGCTGCCGGGGACACAAGACTCACCGCGAAGTACGGTAGCCAGTCATGGCGCGGGTCGGAACCCAGCAACGGAACCAGTCGCCCATAACGCCCCGCAGCGTGGGGCGGGTGAGCCCGGTACTCTTCCTCCAGGAAGTCATATCGGAACTTCGCAAGTCGGTATGGCCTTCCAAAGAAGAGACGGCGCGGCTGACCGCCATTGTGATAGCGCTGTCGGTGGCCGTGGGCTTCTTCCTGGGCGGGCTGGACCGGGTGTTTGCCGAGTTGTTCAACCGGGGCATCTTTGCCGTGTTCCGACTGTTCTAGATAATTACATCCGGAGGGTGGAGCGAGGGAAACGCCTCTCCCGCCCTCCCGGCAGAATTGCCAGCATCGCAGAGCAAGCCCGCCAACCGAGCGGGCTTGTAGAGTCAATGGCGTCAGCCGGTAGCCCCAAGCCTGGAGTGAGCGTGACGGCTTATGACCACCGAAAGAGACAGCCTGACGGATGAGGACCAGATCCTGGACCAGCACTGGTACATTGTTCACACGTATTCCGGCCAGGAAGACCGGGTAAAGAAGAACCTGGACCTGCGGATTCAGAGCCTGGATATGCAGGACCGCATTTTCCAGGTGGTGGTGCCCACCGAGGAAGAGGTGATCTTCAAGGACGGGAAACGCAAGTCGGAGCAGCGCAAGCTCTTCCCCGGCTACATCCTGGTGCAGATGAACATGGACGACGAAAGCTGGTACGTGGTCCGGAACACGCCCGGGGTAACGGGCTTCATCTCCACGGAGGACGACTACGACAAGCGGCCCAAGCCGGTGCCGCTGGAAGATTCCCAACTGGACTCCATCCTCAAGCAGACCGAGTCCGGGCCGCCCCGCATCAAGATTGGCCTGCAGACGGGCGACACGGTCCGCATCACCGAGGGTCCCTTCGTCGATTTCGTGGGCGCGGTGGGCGACGTGGACGAAAGCAAAGGCAAGGTGCGGGTGCTGGTTTCCTTCTTCGGCCGGGAAACGCCGGTGGAACTGGACTTTCTGCAAGTGGAACGCGCATAGATTTAGGAGGCCCCGGTGGCAAAAAAGGTTAGAGCAGTAATCAAGTTGCAGCTGGAAGCGGGCAAGGCCACGCCCGCGCCCCCCGTGGGCCCGGCTCTGGGTCAGCACGGCGTCAACATTATGGGGTTCGTCAAGGAGTACAACGAACGGACTTCCTCCCAGGCAGGCACGATAGTACCCGTGCATTTGACGGTCTTCGAGGACCGTTCCTTCACTTTCGTAACCCGCACTCCCCCGGCTTCGGACCTGCTGCGGCGGGCCGCCGGCGTGGAGAAGGGGGCGATGGATTCCCGGCAGGGAGGGGCAGGCACCATCAGCCGGGACGCCCTCAGGGAGATTGCCGAAACCAAGCTTAAGGACCTGAACGCCAACTCGGTAGAACAGGCTATGTCCATCATCGAAGGCACCGCTCGCAGCATGGGCATCAGCGTGGAAGGGGATTAGCAGATATGCCCAAGCACAGCAGAAGATACGCGGCAGTGGCCGAACGGGTGGAGCCGGACAAGCAGTACCAACCCCGGGAAGCCATAGAACTCATGAAGGAGTTGGCCAGCACCAAGTTTGACGAAACCATGGAAATCCACGTCCGCACCAGCGCCGACCCGCGGCATGCTGACCAGATGGTGCGGGAAGTTACGGTACTTCCCCACGGGCTGGGCAAACAGGTGCGGGTGCTGGTGTTCACCAGCGGCGAGGGCGCCGACATCGCCCGGCAGGCCGGGGCCGATTACGTGGGCGACGACGACCTGATCGCCCAGATTGAGGGCGGCTGGCTGGAGTTCGAGGTCGGGCTGGCAACCCCGGAGATTATGCCCAAGATCGGCAAGCTGGGCCGCATCCTGGGTCGCCGGGGCCTGATGCCCAACCCCAGGACGGGAACCATGGTGCAGCCCCGGGACCTGGGCCGGGTTATCGAGGAGTCCAAGGCCGGCCGCGTGGAATACCGCACGGACCGGACGGCGATTATCCATTGCGCCTTCGGCAAGGCCAGCTTCGACACCGACCGGCTGCTGGAAAACCTGGCAGTGCTGATGGATTCCATCGTCCGGGCCCGCCCGGCTGCGGTCAAGGGTTCGTTCCTGCGTTCCGCTTATATTACGTCATCCATGGGGCCCAGCATTCCGCTGGACCTGACCGCCCTGCAGGCCCTGCGACCGGAGTAGTTTTCCGGGCGGATTCGTGGTAGTCTGTCAGTAATCCATCGACCATTTGAGGTTTGCACAAGGTAACAGGATAAGTATCCAAGACAGCAACAACCCAATAACGCTGTAGACCGCCGGTCTCCCAGGGGGGAGCCAAGGGCCCAGTACCATATCTTGATGTGGCGGGCCGCCTGCCGAGGCGCACTAACCGGGTTTTTCGACATGATTTGCCGATTTTCCCTGCGTCTCGACTATAGGCGCAGGGATTTTTATTTAACATGGCCGAGGGAAACAGAAAGGAACCCTTACTGCCTTTTATCACCGAAAAGCGATGGAACATAGTTACCCTGGGCCGCTGGATCGGGATTGTCGTTGTGGTGGCCGCCCTGGTCATAAATGTTCATGAGTCCTTTTGGGCCACCCGGGAAGTGGTGGAGCTAACATTTCAGCGAAAGCTTGCGTTTTTTGGGGGCGGCTTCATTGCTACAGGGTCCCTTGGAGTAATAATTTACCTGCTTGCTGAAATAATCGCCCGCTTAACTTGGAGCGACGATGCCGAAGAAGCTGCCAACAGCGGTAGCCAGGATGGAACAACGTAAAGAGATTATAGACGAGCAGGTGTAAGTACATTCGCCCGCTTCGCCGACGCAACCACTACGATATAAGGAGGTAAGATTTGCCCACACAGGCCAAAATAGACCGGGTGGCCGAACTGAAGGAGAAGATGGAACAATGTTCCATCGCCCTGACCGCCGGCTATTCCGGAATTCCCGTCAACGATATGACCGACCTGCGGCGCCGGATGCGCGATGCCGGGGTGGAGTTTATCGTGGTCAAGAACACCCTGGTCAACCTGGCGGCTCAGGAAGCCAACGTGCCCCAGTTCAGCGAAATCGTCGAGGGGCCCACGGCCATCGCCTTCGGTTACGACGACCCGGTGGATACGGCCAAGGCCGTCAATGACTACATTCGCGCCACCAGGTCGCCGCTGGCCATCCACGGGGCCATCCTGGGGACGGGGCCCACGCTGCCCCGCAGCGAGGTGGAGCGGCTGGCCAGCCTGCCCCCCAAGCCCCAGATGGTGGCCAACCTGCTGGGCCAGATCCAGTCCCCCATCTCCAGGCTGCTGGGCGTTCTCAACGGTCCGCTGCAGAACCTGGGCGGGCTGCTGCAGGCCCGGATCAACCAGCTGGAAGAGGGCGCCGAAACGGCGTAACGCGGCGCCAAAAGATCCCTCACCCGGGTTCTCTTACTATTGGTTGAAATTGAAAGCAATCGCAATACCGGAACAAGAAAGAAGGAGGCCAAATGGCTACTAAGGAAGAACTGCTGGAAACCATCAAAAGCATGAGCGTACTGGAACTGGCCGACCTGGTTAAGGCCCTGGAAGAAGAGTTCGGCATCACCGCCGCCGCGCCCATGGCCGTTGCCGTAGCCCCCGCCGGCGATGCCTCCGCTCCGGCCGCCGCAGCTGAGGAGGAGCAGACCGAGTTTGACGTAACCCTGCAGGACATTGGTCCCAACAAGATTAACGTCATCAAGGCCGTGCGCGAGGTTACCTCCCTGGGCCTGCGGGAAGCCAAGGAACTGGTGGAGTCTGCCCCGGCCCGGGTCAAGGAAGCCGTAGCCAAGGACGAGGCCGAAGGCATCAAGGCCAAGCTGGAGGAGGCAGGAGCCGTCGCCGAAGTGAAGTAGTCCTGGGGCTTTACAGTCCGGTTACAATCAGCACAATTTAACCCGGCCCGGCCCGCCGTAAGGGAGGATGCCATGAGCCGTCGCAAAGACCGGGAACGATTCCAGCGGATGAAGGAGCAGAACCCCGACTACGTGGGGTTCCGGGGCGCCGACACTGCGGTGGCAGCGCCGCCGACACCGCCACCTGCACTGGAGTCGATAACCTGCTCGGTCTGTCAGCGACGGCGGAATGTGCCTGTAGATACCCTGCCGGAGGACCGGGCCGAGTACGTTTGCCTGCGGTGCCAGGACGGCTGACCGCAGGTGGCGAATACCTCGGATAACTACTGACAGTTGGGGCAAGACAGTTCAAGGAAGCGCCGGCTAGACTACTCTTGAATCGTGAAAACTGCGCGACGGTTCCAGCAATCACGACAAGAGGGGTAATCCGCCAGATGCCGGATAGCAACCGAAACCGTAGGGAGAGTATGTGGAGCCTCAGCACACTCTCTCTGACTCGATACTATGTGACCTTCGCAGTCCTGTTTGTCCTGGTCACCGTCCTCTACCTGTGGCGGGGTTTTGCCAATGCTCCGCCGGGAACGCACATAGTCGACACCGCTCTGGCAGCCCTGAAGGAAGCCTCATCCCTGACGCTGTGGCTGATCGTATTCACATACTACCTGGTGGAGGGTTTTTCCATGCTTGCTGAGAGATACTTGAAGCTCCGGTATGCCAAAGGGCGAGAAGACGAAAGACAAGAGTGGCAGTCGTGGAACCAGCGCAGGGAGGAAGCCCTACGACAGGGAAAGGAATTCACTGAGCCTCCGCCGGGCGAAAAGACTCACGGAAAATAGTCTTACTTTAAGACCTTGAACATGTCCCCTGAGTTTCCAATAAACCAACTGCTCAGGTCATGCTTTATGCCAATAGAAATCATCCTGATAACCCGCCACTGCGATAACAGCCAGTTCGGTGGCAAGAGAGGCTTCCGAGAAGGATACCGCGAAGGCTTTCGGATCGGACGTCAAGAGGAGCAGGCACGGTGGATGGCCTGGAATCAGAGGCTGGAAGAAGCCTTTAGGGAAGGCAGGGAGTTTACTGAACCACCACCGGGGAAAATCGAGAAGGTCGAAAAGCGGTCCTTCATCAGCGCCCTTTTTCACCTCCGGTAGGCAGTTGCTGGGCTATCTCCTGAAGGTTCACTGACAGTCCGGCAAGTCTCACACCACCGTCATTTCTTCCACGGAAAAGAAGGGCTTGTCCCAGTCCGGGTCCGGTTCGTTCATCAGCCTGCGGGTGTGCAGGCGGCAGGCCCGGATCCATAGCTGCAGGACGTTGTTGTTGATTATCCCCTGGGGCAGCCGGCGACCGTAGGTCATGAGAATCCACTGGGAGTGGCCCGTGCCAAGGAACTCCTCCATGAACGCGGTGGGCTCCGCCTCGGCGGCGCAGGCTTCCAGGATTTCGTCGGGGGCATCGGAACATAGCAATTCCGGGTTTTCCGCCGCGAAGTCTATGTAGTATTCTTCCCGCTCCCTGTCCATCAGTCCTTATCCCTTTCCTTCTATCGCCTGACAACGGCTGGCATGACGGCGTTTACGCTCGTGCCGGGTGAGCCATTCTACCCTGCCCGCCACTATCAAAAACAGGCTTGCGCCATTTTCTCGTATCCGACCAAAGAGAAGGGGCGGATTGAAAACCCGCCCCTGTCCGTTCTCCACTGTCCCCGATTAAGGGAACCGGTCCACCGGGTTACAGGTTCATCTGGGGGACCATGTAACCGCTGACCTTGTTGTATATCTGGAAGCGGCTGCGCTGGCTGTCCACCACCATCAGGCGGTTGTTGCCCGCATCGTACATCAGGCCGGTGGGCAGGGCGAACCGCCACTCAGACTCCATGTTCTGCAGGTTCACTTCCCGACGGCGCTTCAGGTAGTCGGCGTTGGCGTCCACCGTCAGCTTGGCCCAGGAAGACAGCTCCATGGCATCCCCGATGAGGGTGATGATGAAGTTGCCCTCAGCGTCGAAGATATGGACCCGGCCCGGATGCTGGCCGTTGTCGCTCCAGTCAGCTATGTAGACGTCGCCCTCGGGGTCCACCGCCACGGCGGTGGGCAGGTGAAGCTGTCCGCGACCGGCGCCGGGGCTGCCGATGCTGGCCAGCCATCGGCCGTCGGCGGTGAACTTCTGCACCCGGTGGTTGCGATGGTCGGCCACGTAGACGTTGCCAGCCTGGTCTATGGTGATGCCCCAAGGGGCGTTGAACTGGCCGTTGTCGGAGCCGCGGCCACCCCAGGAGGCGATGAACTTACCGTCGCTGGCGAACTTGCGGACCTCGTGACTGCGGCCGTCGGTGACGTAGATGTTGTCGTCGGCGTCAATGGCGATGTTGGCGGTGCCGTGTTCGCCGCCATCGTCCGATTCCAGGGCGCTCCAGCGGTTCAGGAAGTTGCCCTCGGCATCATAGACGTTGACCTGGTTCAGCCATTCGTCGGACACGTAGACCCGGCCCTGGCTGTCCACGGCAACGCCGGAACCCCAGATGAACTCCCCGTTACCGTTGCCGTACTTGGAGAACTCGCCAAGGAACTCTTCCTGGCCCCACTCGGGGCCGATGGTGATCTGTGATACGCGGGCGCCGTAGCCGATGCGGTTCCAGGGTACGTTGCTGATACCCTCGCTGCCGCGGTTAACGACGTACACCACGCCATTGGGACCCTGGGCGGCGGCCACAGGCTGGCTGAAGCCCATGCCCGACTGGGCGCCCCGTCCCACGGAGTGGCTAAAGTCGTAAGTGCGCCCGGCTGCTACTTGCGTTAGCATTATCATTTCTCCAATAAGTTTTTGCGGTCGTCCTCTAAAGACAATTGTCAAGGCGATTTCGACAAAGACACTGATCCGGTCAAACGGGCCTTGCGCGATTCGGAGGCTTCCGGACCAAACGCTCATCCACCGGGTCCACCATTAACCGAAAGATTTCCAACGTAGTGGCGCCCAGCAGGTACTGACCATCCGGACCAAAAACAACTGGACAATGCCACTCTCGGCCGTCTATGTTGAAACTAGCCTCGCCCAATTCATACTCCACTTCACTGCCGTCGGCGAGGGTATAAGTCTCTTGCTCAAGAGGCTCCAGGCCCAAGCGTCTCAGCAGGGACGCGGGAAGCATGGAATTAAACGATCCGGTGTCGACCATGGCCAACACCCTGACCTTAGGGCCGTTGTCAAAGCTGCCTACGCCGATTTCCACGGAAAAGGTGCTCACCTCAGGGCGAACCACCTCCGTCTTTTCTGTGGACATACTGGTTTCTCCACATTACCACGTCCCTATGGCAAGTCATTCGGCCAAAATGCCCCGACATTGTTTCCTTCACAAAGAAGGGGACAAAATGCTGACCTTAGGCCTAGAAATAAGCCGGCTTCTCGAAGACGCCGCCTACCAGGGGCTGGGCGTCCATGCCCATCCAGTCTTCCACAATGGAGGTGTAGACGCTGCGGAAGTCGGTGTGGGGGACCAGGTCGCCCTGTTCCAGGTGCTCGGGGCGCAGGGACGGGTATTCGCCGTACTCGCCGCCCTTGATGGCGTCACCGGCCAGGAAGGCCACGCCACCGGCGCCGTGGTCGGTGCCGGAACCGTTGTCGTGGACCCGGCGGCCGAACTCGGTGAACATCAGCATGATGACGTTGTCGGCGGCGTCATTCTCGCGCAGGTCGTCGAAGAAGCTCTCCACGGCCTGGGAGACGTCGACCCACAGCTTGTCGTGCATGCCGACCTGGTTGGAGTGGCTGTCGAAGCTGCCGTGGTCGCAGTAGAAGACGCGGGTGCCCAGGTTGGCCTGGTGCACCTGGGAGATGCCCTTCAGCTTGGAAGCAATGGTGGTGTCCGGGTACTCAACGGTGGAGGAGTACATCTCGGGCGCTGCCTTCAGAATGTCGGCGGCCTTCATGGAGTCCAGGCCGGTCTGGCCCAGGTAGTCCATCACGGCGCCGGTGCCGATGGTGGGTGAGTAGAGGCGGGTGAATCGGTCAAGTATCTTGTCCCGCTGCTCGGCCTCGTTGATACCGGTAAGCAGACCGAAGGAGTCCAGGTCGTCCACGCAGGCCACCGGCACGCCGGGCAGGGCCAGGGCGCGGGGCAGGCTGGGGCCGAAGCTGACGGCGGTCACCACGTTTTCCTTGTTGGGGTCGATTTCCTTGGTGGCGCGGCCCAACCAGCCCTCGGTGCCCAGCTTGTCCGGCTCGCAGGTGTGCCAGATGTCCATGGAGCGGAAATGGGAGCGGGGGGAGTTGGCATAGCCGACGCCGTGGATAATGGCCAGGTTGCCCTGGTCCCACAGGTTCTTCATGGGGCCCATGGTGGGGTGCAGGCCGACCTTGTCGTTGAGCTTCAAAATGCGCTCATCGGCCACACCCACGGCCGGGCGGTTGTCCCGGTACAGGGGGTCGGTAAAAGGGATAACCGTGTTCAGGTAGTCATTGCCGCCGGTAAGCTGCAGGACCACCAGCACGGGGTCTTTCTTGGTTGAGGCCATTGCTGTTTCCTCCTGGAATGGTTTGTCCTTGAGTCAATCTATTCTTTTTTTGATTACACCCGGAATGGCAAGCCTTCGTTGACAGCGGCTAGATTCTCAAAGCTACGGCTACGAGAGCGGCGGTTATCGCTCCCATGCCCGTCAACATTGCTGCGGCCAAACCCCAAATGGCGATCTGGACATGCCTTAAGCCGACCCTGACGTCCTCCAGGCTCTTGGCCATCTCCTCGACTCGACCTTCCAATCTGGCAACCCGTTCCGATAGGTTAACTAACTGAGTTTCGACGCTTCCTAACCGGCCTTCCACTCCATCCAGCCGGTGTTCCACGCCACCCAGCCTTACCTCCACATTTGGGTCGTTGTCCGCAACCGCCGTCATTTACTTGCTTCAAAGGGTGATGCCGACAACGGGCTAACGTTGCCGGCCTGAAAACCTACGCGTACTGGTAGTCCCGCAGGGAGACGATAAGCTGCAGCAGTTCGGAGACGCGCTCGGTGGCGGCCTCTTCGTTGCTCCAGGACAGGTTGCCACCGGGGACGGCGTGGTCCAGCAGTTCCTGGCGGGTATCGGCGCTGACTTCCAGGGGACCCATCAGGTCCAGGCAGGTGTCAACGAACTGCTCCGGGCCGACGTCGCCCTGGCTGCGCAGGCGGCTGACGATGGACTGTACGCCGGGGCGGGAGGTGTCGCCCACCATGTCGGCGGTGAAGTTGATGCGGCGCATCAGGGAGCCGCTGTTAATCCACTCGGCGCCGGTGTGCCAGCCCTCCACGCTGGGCGGGTTGAGCAGGTCCTGGCCCATGTAGTTGGGCTGGCGGGAAAGGTCGCCAATGCCGGGGGCGGGGAACTCGGCGCCGCCCACCAGCTTCAGGGTGCCCACCACCACCTCGGCGGGGCTCTTGAGCTTGGCGAAGCGGGCATTCTTGAAGAAGTCGGAGTTGAACAGCACCCGCAGGGTGGCCGTCATATCGTAGCCGGACTCGATGAAGGCATCGGCCAGGGCGTCGATGGCGTCCTCGTCCACGGGGGGAGTTACCTGCCAGGCGGGGACCTGGGCCTCGTCGGCCACGAAGAAGTTGTACAGGTGGCGGGCGATGAAACCGGCGGTGGCGGGATGCTGGCAAACGATGTCGATGATGTCCTCACCGTTGAAGTTGCCGGTCTCGCCCAGGAAGGTCTTCTCGCCCTCGTCGTGGTCCTCGGGGCGGTACTCGAAATGCCAGTCGTGGCGGCCCAGGGGACCGCGGGGCAGCTTGGCCTCGAAGGTCCAGCCGGTGAAGGCGCGGGAGCACTCGCGGACGTCCACTTCGGTGTAGTTGCCGACGCCCATGCTGAAGAGTTCCAGAAGCTCGCGGCCCCAGTTCTCATTGACCGCATCGGCGTGGTTTTCGTTGTTGTCCAGCCAGTAGATCATGGCCGGATTCCTGGCAATCTCCACCAGGAGGTCCTTGTAGTTGCCCATGCCCTTTTCGCGGAACATGGTGATCATGTTCTGGATCTCGTCGTAGTGGTCGACCTTGGAGACGCCGGTGGCGAAGATGTGGTGCCAGAAGAGGGTCATCTTCTCTTCCAGGGGCCGGCGGGTGTTAAGCATCCACCACAGCCACTCGGCGGCGCCCATGCCGGGCAGGGTGCCGGGACGCCAGGTCCAGGGCTGGTAGCGCATCATTTCGAAGCGGTCCAGGGACTCTTCCGTGGGGTTGAGCAGTTCTTCCACCACGTTCTCGTAGCCCTTCTCGCACAGGGCTTCCAGCTCTTCGCGGGTGGCGCCAAAACCGGCGCGGCGCATAAGGTGAGCCATCAGGGCTATATCCTGGTTCGCCATAGCCAATCCTCCTCGTTGGTTTCTTCAATAATCATTGTAGTCTGCGAATGATTATAGTTGGGGGGCATTATCGGGGATGGGGTGGGTGGTGTCAATTGAGGATGCGGGACGTAGCTGTTCAGATTCCTGGAGCCGATTCTGGGCCAGACTTTCAATCGGGCCCGATATTCGGAGTAGGGAGAGACGTTCTTTCGTCGGAATGACCTACATAGATTTGCTTGGTGATTTCAACTCTGTACGGTTACCAGGGAGTTCCTAACGCTTCCTGGAGAACGATGACATTGAGCCCTTCCACCCTGCGGAATGCTCTGTCGTTCGTAATCATTGCGGTACAACGTTCCTGCAATGCTGTTGTGGCGTGGACCGCGTCGGGGGTCCGCAGATTTGTGAGTGCCCGCAGTGTCGCCGCTTCCTCCCATACCTGGCGTGTAGTGGGTATTAATTTGATATCTGCCGATTCAAAAAGCTCATTGTAGATGCCAACCAATGACTGGTCTTTATCTTTAATCGGCTTTACGAGCACCTCAGCAATGGTTAGTTCGCTGGTGACCAGATCAAAGTCTCCGATTCCTGCCTGGTCCCACATCGGTTCCAGCATGGTCCGATAGGGTTCCAGTCCCTCCACACTATAGATGAAAACGCAGGCATCCAGGTAGACAGGTCCGGTACCTGGCACACTTAGCTGTGCCAAGAGTCCCGCTCCTCACGAATATAGTCATCCACTTCTTCCGCTGTCTGGAAAGACTGCCGGCCGGCAGCATCCGCTAATATTTGCGTTGCTGAACGCCTTGTTGACGACGCGGCCGGTTGGACTACAACGTGGACTTCGTCTCCCTCAGATAATTCGGGGTCCTCCACTACTATCCGCCCTCCCGGCAATACCGTCGTTGTTACGTGGAGCGTTCTGTTCATTTTCATTGACTCGCTTTTTGTCCAATTATATACCAGGGTGGATAAAAGCCGCCTGCGCTTTGCTTTTCGAGGGAATTGCGGGAAGGGCCGTGTGAGCATGGCTTGGGCTTGGAACTCCGGTTGCAGGCAAGGATTTTAGATCCTTCGGCTTCGCTCAGGATGGCATGGCTTGATGGGGCTGTGACTTGGTCGTGTGGTCCGACCTATGCGAGAGAGGGACGGAGGGGGCTATAGGGTCAATCAAAAGGGCCTGGCTATATGCTCCGCCGGCACCAGTTCCTTGCGGTTGGGGTCAACTGCCAGGTTGAATAGTTCCAGCGTCGTGGCACCCAGAAGGTACTGTTCTTCGGGACCAAACACTACGGGACAGACCCATTCCCGACCCTGGTAAACAATGCGGCCTTTTCCCACTTCCCACACCAGGTCGCGGTCATCAGCAACCGATACCCGCTGCCGCTCGTAGGGTTCAATGTGCAGGTTTTCCAGTAAAGAAATCGGCAGGATAGTATGGGTGGCCCCGGTATCAACCATGGTTAGCACCCTTTCCACATCGCCTCCGTCGGGATGGCCGATTCCGATATAAACGTGGAAGATTCCCAAATGTTCCTCCGTTTCGTTTCAAGTTCCGGTTACGGAAGCTTACTCCCTTCCTCACTCAGTAATCAACCATACGTGCAACTTAAGCGCTCCAGCTGCCAACGTAGTTATCCTCATGCCTGTACCGCAAAACGGCCCCTGCCAGGTCCTTGGCTTGCCACTATCGTCTAAACCGCCAACCCCCGCATCCTAAACCCCGGCCTATCCCCCTCCGGCAAACTCCCCAAATCCACCAGGCCCCCGCCCGTTTCCACCAGCACCGATGTTATGCCTACGTTGTTGGCGCCGCGGATGTCGGTGCTGGGGGTGTCGCCGATCATTGCCATGTTGCGGGTGTGGGGGTGGGTGCGGCGGAAGGCTTCTTCGAACATGGCGGGGTGGGGTTTGCCCAGGCGGGCGAAGGTGAGGTCGAGGCGGTCGGGGTAGCGCAGGGCCAGGGCGGCCTCGAACATACCGGCCACCGTGCCGCTGGCGAAGCCGAACCCGTCCCTTTCGGGGTAGTAGAGGTCGGGGTTGGGGACCACCAGTCGGGGCGTTTCGCCCCGGTCCAGCTTGCGGAACAGGGTGGTCAGGACAGTGCGGGTGGTATCCAGGAAGGGGAAGCCGTCCTGGTCGCCGACCACCAGCACGTCGAAGTCTTCCTCGAAGGGGACCACCTGGCCACCGGCGTCCCGAGCGTATATGACGCTGTCTTCCGTCCCCAGTACCACGCACCTGTAAGCCTCCAGCCCCTGTTCCTGGAACCAGGTCTTCAACAGCATGCCGGAGCTGATAATCTTGTCCGGTTCAATGGCCAGGCCCAGCTGGGCGTAGCGGGCGGCGCGGGTCTCGGCCACCTGGGAGGCGTCGTTGGTGAGGACAAAGTAGGGCTTGTGCAGCTCGTTGAGCCTGGCAATGGCTTCGGGCGCGTGGGGAATGGCCGAGGGCCAGCTGACGAGGACGCCGTCGGAGTCGAAGAGGATGACATCGAACCGTTCTACCAGTTCGGCGAGGGTGATGTAGGGGATATTGTTCAAAGCGCCTTCCATCGGGATTGCAGGGTCTGGGCATTGGGCCTGAAGGACTGACCTTAGTTGGCAATGGCGGCGCAGTCAACCCGGGCTCCTGGAAATACTTGCTTCCGCCCCCAACGTCTCGATCTTGCACTTCCCATTGAGATTAGCAAGCTTCACGAATAAATTATAAATTTGTGTGGCGCCCGCAATATTAACCTTGTATTATCAAAAAAGCGCCAGGCATAACTCTGGCGCCGACGCCGCAACCATTACAGGCCAGGATCTGCCCTTGTCCGGCAGTGTTTTGGAGCAATGCGACAGATGAAAGGGGTTGAAGGGATGTTGACGCTGCAACTGCTGTTTCCGCTGGCCATGCTAATGTTCTTCTGGCTGGCGGGGCAACTGGAGAGACTGCCGAATGGCCCCGGCGACAAGGGTCCCCGCGGCTTCCTCCCGTTGTGGCATGGGAGATGAAGACCTGGTGAGGCGTCCGGTCGTAACAGTGGAGGTGTGATGTGGAAGGGCCGTCGGGATCCACGCGAATAGTATTGGGAAACAAGGAGGAAGCCATGCCCCCGAGTTCTGTCTATATTGGACGTACCACCGAGAAGAGGTACCGGGGAACCGGCATTGTCTGGTACTGCATACTGGCGGTCGTCCTGGTCCTGGCTGCGGGAATTATCATTGTCACCATGTAGAAACCTACGGCGAGACCCCGCTGCGCTTGCGGCCTGGAGCGCCGCAGCCCCTCACCACATTCCCTCACTTACCATTTTCACCCGAACACGATTACCACGACAGGGGTAGACCCGCGGGTCTGCCCCTGCTGGCCATGTACTGGCTTCCAGTCTGCGACCATGCCTTTGCCGGAAGAGCAAGGGCGGGTTTGAAACCCGCCCCTGCAAGTCACCAGCCTTCTGAAGACCAGCGCCAACATCCCTTGGACCCAAAGTTGACACGCCACCTGCCGGGGCTATAATCAAGCCAACCCAAAGCTGACGGGCATGGCCCGCAAAGGCAGGTAAACGAATGACGCAGCACGCGGAAGGCGAACTCAGCCCTGAAGTGGTCATGGCTGAAATGAAGAAGAACGGGGTAACCCACGTGGTGTGGCTGCCCGACAGCGAGACCAATTTCCTGTATCTGCTGATGGAGGCGGACCCAGACCTGGACCTGATTCCCGTCAGCCGCGAGGGGCAGGCCTTCTCCACCGCCGCCGGCCTGACCGTGGGCGGCAAGAAGCCGGTTATCCTCATCCAGAACACCGGCATGATGGAGTCGGGCGACTCCCTGCGGGGCTGGGGCCTGAGCCTGAACATTCCGGTGGTGATGATGGTGGGCTACCGGGGCTGGACGCGCCACGGCGTGAACACCGATACCGCCGCCACCTACACCGAGCGGTTCCTTAACGCCTTCGGCATCCAGTACTACCTGGTGGAGAATGGCGAGGACGCCCCCCGCATTTCCGTGGCCTTCGAGGAGGCCTCCCGCACCCGCCGTCCGGTGGCGGTGCTGGTGGGAGATGAGTACCACGGGTTTAACCGGTAGATTCAAACTCTGTAAATTCAAACATGGATATACAGGACGTACAGGATTTTTTGTATGTACCTGTACATTACTTGAAGAACAACGCGCTGTCCTGTGTATCCTGTCCATCAATGTAAATTAGCGAGGCGAGATGATTGATACCGCAGATATGCTCAGGGCCTTTGCCCCCCACCGGGGCAACTCCATCGTCATCCCCGGCCGCGGCGGGCGGCACTGGACCCAGATTAGCGACCAGCCCAACCGGGACCTGCCCGTGGGCGATCCGGCCATGGGCGGCCATGCCTCCTTCGGCCTGGGCGTGGCGTTGTCGCTGCCTGACGAGCGGGTGATTCTCTTTGACTCCGAGGGGGACGTGCTGATGAACATGGGCGCCCTGCCTACCATCGCCGAGAAGGCCCCGAAGAATTTCTACCACTTTATGCTGGACAACGAATGCTACGCCACCACCGGCGGCCAGCCGGTGCCCAATGCCAAGAGCATCGAATACGACGTTATCGCCAGGGGGTCGGGCTACCCGGCTACCTACGCCTTCGACAACCTGGAGGACTTCGCCAGCAGCATTGAGGAAATCCTGGGCCAGCCTGGCCCGGTTTTCGTGGCCCTGAAGGTGGAGCCGGAGGTGGAAAACACCCCCATCGGCGCCCGCGTCCGCTGGCAAACCCGCTCCCGCACCCAGGTTATTGACGACTTGAAGGTGGAGTTGGGGGTTGAAGGGCCGTAGGCAGTGCAGTCTCTCGAGACACAATAAGCCTTGGGGTACGCAGGTGGGAGTATGTGAAAGGCATGAGCAGTTATTCTGACCCAAACCGCTTCAGTGAGCGGGTGGCAGTATATATCGACGGGAGCAATCTCTATCACTCACTTCAAAGTTTCCATCAAAGGACCAACTTGGATTACGGCAGATTCGCATCAAAACTATCTGAGGGACGTCGGCTTATAAGGACTTACCACTACGGTGCACAATTAGACCAAAGCAAACAACCGGAAGAATATCGAAGGCAACAAACCTTTTTATACAACCTTCAGAGGATTCCTCGTTTCGAACTAAGGTTAGGGCGGCTTGTTTATCCCCCTGCTTATCCGAACGCTCCAACATACGAAAAAGGAGTCGATGTCAAACTAGCTACCGATATGCTACTCCATGCGTCTCGCGAGAATTATGACGTAGCCATCCTGGTTAGTGGCGACACGGACTTTGTCGATGTTGTTCAAGGTGTAAAGGACTTAGGAAAGAATGTCGAGATAGCTCTGTTTGATCCGAGAGGTTCACGAGAACTAAGGAGTGTGGCGGACGACGTGATTGAGATTACTTCCACTTATCTGGCAGACTGTTGGTTGCAATAAAATTGAGGGACGCTAGCGTCCCTCAAAAATCTCCGTTAACCCAAGGTTGACCAGCAACCCTGGGGGGGTCATTTAGCCTAAGGTTGACCAGCAACCCTAGGGTGATAAGTTAGGTCTAATATACTACCAAAGAACATAATTGTCAATTTCAGCCGCGGGCGGATTGCTGTATCTGTTAATCCAATCCGATTTCGTTACCCGCTAGATTAAGAATTGTTTCTTGCCAATGAATCTGAGAATAGACCACCTCCCGCCCCACCCCCCAACTTTGACACCCCAACTCCCCTACCGCTATACTGAACCTGTGGCTTGGCCGCGGCGCGGCAGCGGCGGGGTGGAGTGGTTCTGGTAGCCATCTCCCCCGGTTGCCCCGGTGGCCCGGCTTTTTATTTGCTTGAAAAAAGGCAGGCTTTTGATATGTCCCTTCTCGCCCAGCAAGACCCCGACGTCTTTCGCGCCATTGAGATGGAGGACGCCCGCCAGCGCGACTGCGTTGTCCTCATCGCCTCCGAAAACTACGCCAGCAAGGCGGTGCTGGAAGCCCAGACCAGCGTGATGAACAACAAGTACGCCGAGGGCTACCCCGGCCGCCGCTACTACGGCGGCTGCGAACACGTGGACGTGGTGGAGTCGCTGGCCATTGACCGGGCCAAGGAGTTGTTCGGCGCCGAACACGCCAACGTCCAGCCCCACAGCGGGGCCCAGGCCAACATGGCCGTCTACTTCGCCCTGCTGGAGCCGGGCGACACGGTAATGGGCATGGAACTGTCCCACGGCGGCCACCTGACCCACGGCGCCAACGTCAACTTCTCGGGCAAGCTGTACAACTTCGTCCCCTACGGCGTGGACAAGGACAGCGAGCATATCGACTACGACGAGGTAGAACGGCTGGCGAAGGAACACCAGCCCAAGCTGATCGTGGCGGGTTGCAGCGCCTACGCCAAGATACTGGACTTTCCCCGTTTCCGGGCCATTGCCGACGAGGTGGGCGCCTACCTGATGGTGGATATGGCCCACATCGCCGGACTGATCGCCGGTGGAGCGCATCCTTCGCCCTTCCCCCACGCCCACGTGGTAACCTCCACCACTCAGAAGAGCCTGCGTGGCCCCCGGGGCGGTTTCATCCTGTCCACCGCCGACCTGGCCCGCAAGATCGACTTTGCCGTCTTCCCCTATATGCAGGGGGGGCCGCTGATGCACATCATAGCCGCCAAGGCCGTGTGCTTCGGCGAGGCGCTGCGGCCCGAGTTCGCCCGCTACGCCCAGCAGGTGGTGGCCAACGCCGCCACCATGGCCACCGAGGTTTCCGAGGCGGGACTCAGGTTGGTGTCGGGCGGCACCGAGAATCACCTTATCCTGGTGGACCTGACGCCCATGGACATTACCGGACAGCAGGCCGAGACGGCGCTGGAGTCGGTGGGAATCATCACCAACAAGAACGCCATCCCCTTCGACCCCAGGCCGCCCCGGGTGGCCAGCGGAATGCGCCTGGGCACCCCGGCCATTACCAGCCGGGGCTTCGGCGAGGCCGAGACTCAAGAGGTCTCCCGCCTCATTTCCCAGGTTCTGAACAACATGGGCGACGACCAGGTGATGAAGCAGGTAAAGGGTGCGGTCAAGGAGCTTACCTCCACTTTCCCCGTTCCGGGGCTGGATTCCTAGTTGAGCGGTCAACCCGCCAATGTTATAATCGCCCAACAGTTTAGAGTGGGCCCAAAGTCAGGAGTGTTTTTTGCGTCATTACGAGCTTGTTACCATCCTCAGCCCCATGCTCAGCCAGGACCAGGCTAACGAGGCATTCGGGCAGATTAACGCCTTTATCACGAACCGCGACGGGGACATCTTCCAGGAACAGCCCTGGGGCACCCGTCGGTTGGCTTACCCCATTCACCAGGGTTCGTACCACTTCCTGGAAGGCAACTACCGCCTGATCCGTTTCTCCACGGAAAGGCCCTTCAACCAGGCCCTGGAGAATTACCTGCGCATGGACGAAAGGGTGCTGCGCTCGCTGGTAATTTCCATCCCTGACCGGGAGATTCTGCCCGATCCGGTGGCTGCCAGGCCCGCGCCTGCCGCGGCGGCCGCAACAGCGCCCGCGACCGAGGGCGGGGAAGCCCCCGCCGAAGCCGCCGAGGCCAGCCCTGAGGCAACTGCTGAAGCTGCACCGGAGGCAGCCGTAGCGAGTGAAGCCGCGGAAGCCCCTGCGGAGGCCGCGGCGCCTGAGGCAGAGGCCACCGCCGAGGCGGAGACGGAGACCGCAGCCGAGGCCCCCGCTGATGAAGCGGAAGAAAGCCCCGCCGCCGAGGCTGAAGCGCCCGCCGAGGCAGGCGACACTCCAGAAGAACAACAGTCCGAGGCTTAAGGCAGTTCACCTTGCATAAAGTAATTATCATAGGGAATCTAGGCCGCGACCCTGAAATGCGTTACACCCCCAGCGGACAGGGGGTAACTTCGTTTACTGTGGCTTCTAACCGGCGTTACCGCACGGCCGACGGTGAACAGCGTGAAGAGACCATGTGGTTCAACGTCAATGCGTGGGGACGGCAAGCAGAGGTTTGCAACCAGTACCTGACCCGTGGCAGCCAAGTTTACGTGGAAGGTAGGCTGAGCACTCGCATTTACACTGGCAATGACGGGCAACCACGGATTTCGAATGATGTAAGTGTGACAGACGTGCAATTTTTGGGTTCCCGCGGCGGCGGGATGGATGAAGACCGATCCCCCTACGGCGGAGATATGGGGCGGGGAGGAATGGAAGAAAACAACCCCGGCGGTTACGGCGGGGGCATGGGCGGTGGTCGCGGCATGGGCGGCGGCTACGGCAACCAGTCAGATGATATTGACGATTTGCCCTTCTAGCCCGGCGCTGTAATCCAGGCCTGGCAACACTACCGAACAAAAGGGCCCGAACGATAGCGAAGGAAGTGTAGCAGAATGACGACACCCGCACCGGCAACACCCACAGCCCCGGCGCAACCCGCCCAGGACAGGCCCGCTCCCGCTCCGGGAGGCCCGGGTCAGGGACCACGCCCGGGAGGCCCTGGCGGCTACCAGCAGCGCGGCCCCCGCCCGCAGGGTGGCCCCCGCCCCGGCGGACGTCCCCGGGGACGCTACGCCCCGCGCCGTCGGGTGTGTTCCTTCTGCGTGGAGCACGTCAAGCACATTGACTACAAGGACTACGAGCGCCTGCGCCGCTACGTTTCGGACCGTGCCAAGATTGAGCCCCGCCGCAAGAGCGGTGTGTGTGCCAAGCACCAGCGGGCCCTTAGCACCGCCATCAAGCGGGCCCGGCACCTGGCCCTGCTGCCCTTCGTTCCCATGCAGACCATGCGCAGCGGCATTCGCCGCTAACCCCCTGAACCGTGTCCGGTTATTTCCTGTAAGTCGGCTGAGCTTTCCCTTTGGAAAGCTCGGCTTTTGTTAGATAATGGAGCCTGCTTTCCGGGCCCGTGCGTATAGCCCGGTGAGCAGGCAAAATCCACCGGATTCCCCCAGAGGTCAAGGATGGTGTTTCCCCGGTCTCCCGAAGAATCAATACCCCAGGCGCCTCCCGACCGCAGGCGCAGGCGACGCCGGCAAACGTCGGAAGACGCCCAAAGGCAATCGGAGCGCCGAGCACGGGACCGGCGCCGGCAGAGAATTGCCATTGGCATAGGCGTGGCCCTGATCCTGGTGGTTATGGGCATCGTGGGCGTGGGTTACTACCTGGAGTTCTTCCGCCCGCCCCGAGAACTGGCGGGCCAGGTGCGGGATGTTCGCTTTACCATGGGCGACCTGGTGGACCGCATCCGCGTGCTGCAGGGCATTAACCGCTACCAGGGAGGGCGGGTTGACCTGAGCACCGTGCCTTTCGAGTACCTGCAGGACATGATCCAGGCGGAAATCGTCCGGCAGGCAGCCCCGGGCCTGGGTTTCAGCGTTACCGACGAGGACATTGACCAGGAACTGCGCCGCCGCTTCCGGCCGGTCCAGAACCCCAACGAACTGGTGGACGAGGGGCAGCTGGACCAGGAGTACGAAAACGCCCTGACCACCTTCCTTACGTCAACAAAACTGTCCGAGGATGAATACCGCCGCCTGGTGGAGGAGGAACTGCTGCGCCAGCAGCTTTCCCTGCTGATAGACACGGGCATTCCCGCGGAAATTGAGCAGGTGGAAGTAGCGTGGATGCGCATGGAGCAGGACGGCCCGGCCGACCCCCAGGAGGTGCGTAACCGCCTGGTGCGCGAGGACTTCGGAGTGGTTGCCGCAGAGGTCGGCACTCCTGACGGCTTCACCAACCAGGAGGGCTACGTGGGCTGGGTGCCCCAGGGCGCCTTCCCCGATCTTGACGACATCCTGTTTGGCAACCCTGAACGAAATCGTGAAGCCCTGCCGGAAGGGGAAATCAGCGACCCCTACTTCTCCCAGGACGGGGTGTATATCATTCACAAGATTTCGGGGCCCGAGGTGCGGCCCCTGCGGGGCTTCCAGCACCTGGCGGATATTGACGAGGAAACCTTCAACAGCATGTCGGCCGAGGAGCGGGCGAACCTGCGACGGGAATTGACCATCAGGAACAAGCTGGCTCAACAGAGAACGGAAGAATGGTTTGAAGACCAGGTCTCCCGGGGCTCCGACGAAGACTGGCTCACCATCAACTTCAACAGCGAAGTGTATGCCTGGGTTGCCGACCAGGTGCAATTGTCGGCCCCGCGTATCCCCCAGGGCCCGCCGGTGGGCGGCCCCGGCTTCCCCTAAGACGATTTTTCAACGATCCCTTCCCCCTTGATGGGGGAAGGGACTATAGTAGACCCGGTCACCCGATAACCCCCAAGACGATTTATGAGTGATTTATCAGACAACATACCAGTCAACATCGGCCTGCTGGGCCTGGGCGTAGTAGGCGGCGGCGTGGCCGCGGCCCTGCTGGAACAGCCCGAAGACATTTCCGCCCAGACGGGCCGCCCGGTCAACCTGAAAAAGGTCCTGGTCCGCGACGCTGCCAGGCCGAGGGACGTCCAACTTCCTGACGGACTCATCACCACCAACCCCGAGGACATCCTGGCCGACCCGGATATTTCCCTGGTGGTGGAGGTTATCGGCGGGGAGAGTCCCGCCGCCCAGTACCTGCAGGACGCCCTGAAGGCGGGCAAGCATGTGGTTACCGCCAACAAGGAGGTTATGGCCAAGCGGGGGCCGGAACTTCTCTCCCTGGCCCAGAGGCACAACGTCAACCTGCTGTACGAGGCCAGCGTGGGCGGCGGCATTCCCATCATCGGGTGCCTGGTCAAGGAACTGGCCGCCAACCGGTTCCGCTCCGTCCGCAGCATTATCAACGGCACCACCAACTACATCCTGACCCGCATGGCCAACGACCACACCGGCTTTGCCCTGGCCCTGTCCGAAGCCCAGGAGCAGGGCTACGCCGAGGCCGACCCCACCAACGACATTGAGGGCTACGACGCCGTCTACAAGCTGTCCATCCTGGCCGGCCTGGCCTTCCACCGCCGCGTGCCCCCGGAGAGCATCCACCGGGAGGGCATAACCCGCCTGCAACCCCAGGACTTCCGCTACGCCCACGAACTGGGCTACGCCATCAAGTCCCTGGCCATCGCCACCATGGAAGAGGGAGGCATCCAGGCGCGGGTGTATCCGGCCCTGGTTCCCCAGGATAATATGTTAGCCAAGGTAGATGGGGTGTATAATGCGGTGGAAGTGGAGGGCAGCCTGTGCGGCCGGGTGCTGATCCACGGAAGGGGCGCCGGTCGCGGTCCCACCACCAGCGCCGTGGTGGGAGACCTGATCGAAATTGCCCGCAACCTGGGCGCCGGTTCCACTCCCCTGCCTTCGATAACGCCGGAGGACGCGGGCGGCATCCGTTCCATTGACGACCTGGAGTGCCAGTACTTCCTGCGGCTCAATATCGCCGACCGGCCCGGGGTGCTGGCCCAGATTGCCCGCATCCTGGGCGAGCAGAACATCAGCATCGCGTCGGTGCTGCAGAAGGACGCCAACCCGGAGGCCCAGACGGCGGAGATCGTCATCACCACCCACCCGGCCCGGGAACTGTGGGTACAGAAGGCCCTGGAACTGGCGGCAAACCTGGAGGTTGTGCAGGAAATCAACAGCCTGCTGCGGATTGAGGACTAGGGTCGCATTCTTGTTTTCCACGAATACCCACGAATTGCCATGAAAGGCTGATGAGGGCAAGGGAAATATTGGTGAATGTTCGCGCTTATTCGTGGATAAACCACTAAGGGTGCTTGCAATAGCATGGGAATCGGCGTACTGAAAAAATATGGAGAGTTCCTGCCTCTGAATGAGGATACGCCCATTTTTTCCCTGGGTGAGGGGGATACGCCTCTGGTCAAGTCCAACCACCTGGGCAAGGAACTGGGGTGTAAGGAACTGTACTTCAAGCTGGAGGGGTGCAATCCCACCGGCTCCTTCAAGGACCGGGGCATGGTGGTAGCCATCGCCAAGGCCGTTGAGGAGGGCGCGGTGGGCATTATGTGCGCTTCCACCGGCAACACCAGCGCCTCGGCGGCGGCCTACAGCGCGTACCTCGACCTCAAGGCCTTCGTCCTGATTCCCAAGGGGGAGGTGGCGCTGGGCAAACTCGCCCAGGCTATGGCCTACGGCGCCAGGATAATAATGGTGGACGGCAACTTCGATGCCGCCCTCAGCCTTGTCCGCGAGTTCACCCGCAACCACCCCATCACCCTGGTCAACTCCGTTAACCCCCACCGAATTGAAGGTCAAAAGACCGCCGCCTTCGAGGTAGCCGACGTTCTCGGCGACGCCCCCGACTACCTTTTCATCCCGGTGGGCAACGCCGGCAACATCACCGCCTACTGGAAGGGCTTCGTCGAATACAACAAGCTGGAACGCACCCGCACCCTGCCCAGGATGATGGGCTTCCAGGCCGCCGGCGCCGCGCCCATCGTCCACGGCCATCCCATCAACAACCCCCAGACCATCGCTTCGGCCATCCGCATCGGCAACCCGGCCAGCTGGCAACAGGCCTTGGATGCGCGGGACGAGTCCGGCGGTACCATCGACATGGTCAGCGACGACGAAATACTGGAGGCCTACCGGCTGTTGGCATCCCGGGAAGGGCTGTTCGGGGAACCGGCGTCGGCGGCCTCGGTGGCGGGGTTGATCAAGCAGGTGCGGCAGGGGTTGAATCTGGCCGACCAGCGTGTAGTATGTATCATAACCGGGTCGGGCCTGAAGGACCCGGACCTGGCGGTAAGCAGCGTAACGGCCCAGACCATAGAGGTAGAACCGACCATGGAAGCGGTGGAGGCGGCAGCCCTGGCTACCGCGGGGTAGCGTACCCGGATTTCTCCCAGAGGGTGGGTATTACCATTCAATCCAGCATCGAACATATCGCAGCGGATCTTCTCATCGCCATTGGCGAAGATCCCCAGAGGCAGGGCCTGCGGGAAACGCCCCAGCGGGTGGCCCGCATGTACCAGGAACTTTTTTCCGGCGTGGGCGTCGACCCCCAGGAGGCCATTGACGCCGTTTTCGACGAAGAAAGCGCCGACCCGGTAATCCTGCGCAACGTCCCCTTCTATTCCATGTGCGAACATCACCTGCTCCCCTTCTTCGGATCCGCCAGCCTGGCATATATTCCCAACGGCCGCATTGCCGGCATCAGCAAGCTTTCCCGAGCCCTGGACCTGGCCTGCCGCCGCCCCCAGGTGCAGGAACGGCTCACGGGACAGGTAGCCGACGCCATATTTTCGGCCCTGACCCCCCGGGGCGTGGTGGTGGAACTGGCGGCGGAACACCTGTGCATGGCCATGCGGGGCGTGCAGAAACCCGGCATCCGGATGGTAACCACCGCGCTGCGCGGCGACTTCGCCGGCGGCCAGTGGGACCGGGACAGCCTTCTGTCCCTGCTGCGGAGGGATGTCTGAAGTGACCGAAGGCATTACGGCAACTCCCCTTAACTCCTTCGACCAGATCCGCGGCGAATGGCTGGACCTGCTGGAACAGTGCCCCGTCAACACTTTCTACCTGATGCCCCAGTGGCAGGAAATCTGGTGGGAGGCATTCCGCGACCGCAGGGAGATGGCCGGCTTTTATTTGCAGCGGCCCGAGGGGGTAACCGCCATCGCTTCCCTGGCCCGCCAGGGAGAAGAACTGTCCTTCGTGGGCAACACCGAGACCTTCGACTACAACGATTTTATGATCCGGCCGGGTTGTGAGGACGACTTCTTTGCCGCCCTGATGGGCTGGCTGGAACGGGAAGACTTCAAAGCCCTGGAACTGCCTTCCCTGATCGAGAATTCCCCGACGCTGGCGTACCTGCCCGACCTGGCCCGCCAACGGGGTTACTCGGTGGAGATCTCCGAGGAGGACGTAACCCCGGGTCTGGACTTGCCGGAAAGCTGGGACGACTACCTGGCCGGCCTGTCCAAGAAGAACCGCCACGAGCTGCGGCGCAAGCTGCGGAGGCTGGAATCGGCAGAAGGCTGGCGGTGGTACTGCGTCCAGGGAGCGGAGGAAGTAGCAGGCCGGCTGGAGGACTTCCTGGCCCTGATGCGTCAGAGCGCGCCCGACAAGGCCGCCTACATGACCGGCGAGCGGGAGGCCTTCTTCCGCCGCATAACCCAGCGCACGGCGGAACTGGACCTGCTGCGGCTGTACTTCCTGGAAATGGACGGGCAGGACGTGGCTTCGTCCCTGTGCTTCGACTACAACAGCGCCCGCTACCTGTACAACAGCGGCTATAACCCCGACTACGCCTACTACAGCGTCGGGCTGCTGCTCAACGCCCTGTGCCTGCGGGAGGCCATTGAGCAGGGAAAGACCTACTTTGACTTCCTGCGGGGACCCGAACCCTACAAGTACCACCTGGGCGGCCTCAACCGGACCATATACCACATGGTGGTAACCAAACCTTAAGCGGTGGACCACAGTTGAACGAAGCAAGAGTAGCCTTTATATCCTTCCATGCCAGCCCCCTGGCGGCGCCGGGCGAGGGCAAGGCGGGAGGAATGAACGTGTACGTCCGGCAGCTGGCCCGTGCCCTGGGCGACGCGGGCGTCCCCGTGGACGTTTTCACCCGTGAGTACCGCCCCGGCGCGGCGCCGGAGGACATGATCGAGCGCATCTCCCCCAGCGCCCGGGTCATCCACCTGCCCGCCGGCGACCCGGACACCCCCATGGACGATTTCTTCGGCCTGCTGCCTTCCTTCCTGGCGGAAATGCAGGCTTTCACCCTGCGTAACGTCCTGACCTACCGGGCCGTCCACTCCCACTACTGGCTGTCGGGCTGGCTGGGGCAGAGATTCGGCCGGTGGCTGGAAATACCCCAAGTCATCACCTTCCACACCCTGTCCCGCATCAAGATGCAGTCGCGCCCCGGCGAGCGGGAACCCCTGCAGCGGCAGGAGGTGGAGGAGGAGTTGATCGCCTCCGCCGACCGCATCGTCGCCTTCAGTCCCCACGAGCGGGACGCCATGGCCCGCCTTTACGGCGGGGACGTCAGCAAAATCCAGCTGGCGCCCTGCGGGGTGGACCTGGGCAGGTTCCGGCCCCTGGACCGGGAGGAGTCGCGCCAACGCCTGGGCCTTAACGGCGACAAGGTGCTGCTGTTCGTGGGCCGCATCGAGTCCCTGAAGGGAGTGGAATTGCTGGTCCGCACCACGGCCCACCTGGACACGTGTGAACCTGTCAAGGTGCTGGTGGTGGGCGACGATAACGGACAGGACCGGGAGGTCGACCGCCTGCGGGAACTGGCGGAAACGCTGGAAGTGGGCGACAGCATCGACTTTGTGGGACGGGTGGCCCAGGATGAGCTGCCCGTCTATTACAGCGCGGCCGATGTTTGTGTAGTGCCGTCCTTTTACGAGAGTTTCGGCCTGGCCGCCCTGGAGTCCATGGCCTGCGGCACTCCCGTGGTGGC
Organism: Dehalococcoidia bacterium; assembly: GCA_022821365.1. Lineage (GTDB taxonomy): Bacteria > Chloroflexota > Dehalococcoidia > Lucifugimonadales > UBA3495 > Bin22. Next base: position 36,751 of record JAJEDS010000210.1, read on the forward strand.
TTCCCGAGTGGGAGGGCTGTCCACTGTCGTCCAGCACGGCAGCACGGGCTACCTCAAGGCCTGGCGGTGTCCGGAAGCTTTCGCCAATTCCGTGGAAATGCTAATATCCAGCAAAAGCCTCCAGCACAGCATGGGTCTGGCCGCCCGTCGCCGGGCCGAGGACATGAGCTGGGACAAGGTGGCCGAACGAATCGCCGAAATCTACGACACCCTGGCCGCCGAAAGGGCCGCGGCCAACGCGACCTGATGTAGTCTAGCGAACATTTCCGGGAGCCGCAGCTTCCCAAAACTCCGCGCCGATTCCGTCTCTTTCCCGCGGGGCTTGTTCCCAGAAGACAAAGTTCTGCTGGGGCGGCACGTGTCCTTCGCAAAAAGTTCCCGCCCGGTTGATACGGTATCTGTAATCCCGGGTGGGGGCCATCCCGACTCAAACCCGCACCCCGTCCAGAAGGAAAGGCAATCAGCCATGGCCAGGCCCAAGCGACAGCCCCGGTCATTCCCCGGGAACATCATCGTCCACGTCGAGACCACGCTGGCGGCGGGTCTGCTGGTCATACTGCCCCTATTTATAACCATCTGGATCCTCAAGTTCATATTCGACCTGGTGGATCCGGTTATCCAGGCCATACTGCTCACCTACCTGCCTATTCCCCACCCGCCCGGCACTGGTGTGGCCCTCATGCTGGTGCTGCTCTACGTCGCCGGATGGTTCACCACCCACGGTCTGGGCCAAAGAATGATAAACGGTGTGCACTGGCTCATGGAGCGCGTCCCGGGCGTGGGCAGCATCTACAGCCCGCTGCGCACCGCCATGCAGACCCTTTCCCGCTCCGAAGAACACCCCTACCGTGGGGTGGTGCTGGTGGAGTTTCCCCGCAAGGGGTCCAAGTCCATCGGCCTGGTCACTTCGTACCTGGGCGAGACCGACGGCGAAGACATGGTGGCGGTGTACGTGCCCACCACACCCGTACCCTCCTCCGGGTTCCTGATCGTTGTGCCCTACGCGGAAGTAACCTTTACCCAGATCAGCGTGGACGACGCCATGAGGATAATCATCTCGGGCGGCCTGCTGGCCGGATCGCTGCTGGGACAATCGGACCTGCACGTCCCCGAACTCGACGAGCACGACCACGATTGACCACCTCCGACCGGACATGACAGACCCTCCCGCCACATTTCCCTGCCCCTGAAGGCGCAAGCCGCCCGGCTTGTCCCCTGCAAGCTTGAAAGGTATGATTAGGGTAGCCGGAACTCCTATCCAACACTCCAAAACAGGAAACGGTGAGACCATTGGTGGATACAAACCTCCTGGGGTATATCGGAATAATCTTCACCATAGTGGCGGTGGGTGTCAGCCTGGGCGGACTGGTGCTGAAGCTTCACAATGACAGCAACCGGCGCCTGGACTCAACCAACCAGCGAATTGACGTCACCAATACGAGAATTGACGATACCAACAAGAGAATTGACGAATTCAACGTCAGGTTCGTAGAACTGGAAAAGGGTCAGGCCCGGCTGGAGGGTTTCCTGGCAGGTATGCAGGGCCGAACGCCACCGTCCGACCAGTAACACGAACCCCGCAACAAGTAACCCGTCCCTGGAACAATGGGTCCCGATTAAGGAGTTAATAGATGGAAGAAACCCCGCAGCGCGTACTGGTAGTCACTCCCCATCCCGATGACGCGGAGATATGGTGCGGCGGCACCCTGGCCCGGTGGATTGGCCAGGGCTCCGAGGTGGTGTACGTTGTTTGCACCGACGGCGGCAAGGGCACCGACAAGCCCGGAATCACCGCCGAGGAGCTTGCAGCCACCAGGGACAGGGAGCAGACGGCCGCCGCAGAAGTGCTGGGGGTACGGGAGATAGTAAAGCTGGGTTACTCCGACGGGGAACTGGATGATACCGCCGACTTCCGCAAGCACCTGGTACGGCAGATACGGCGGGTGCAGCCCGAGGTGGTGATGGTCACCGAGCCCTACGTGCGCAGCATGGTATGGCATCGCGACCACCGCATAGCCGGGCAGGTGGCTCTGGACGCCGTCTTCCCCTACGCCCGAGACCATCTCCACTTTGGCGAGCTATGGAGCGAAGAGGGTCTGGAACCGCACAAGACGGGCGCCATCCTCTTCTGGGGCACGGAGCAGGCCAACACCTTCATCGACATTGGCGAGACCATGGAGGTCAAGCTGGCCGCCGTCCAGGCCCACCGGAGCCAGGTGGCCGACCACCCGGAGCGGGAGGTGGTGGACTACGTGTACAGCCGCGCCCGGGACGCAGGCGCTGAAGGGGGCTGCGAATACGCCGAGGCCTTCCGACGCGTCAACTTCCGCACCGGCTAGGAGTGTTTATCCACGAATAAACACGAATGTTCACTAATTTGATGGCTGCTTGAGAGGATGGTCGGTTCGCTATGCCGAGTCCCTTGCTCATTTAAGCACCTGAAAGACATTAGTGAGAATTCGTGCCTATTCGTGGATTGAGCGCCCTACAGCGGCCCTTCGCCCGGGTTGGCCAGCATTGCCTCCCGCAGCAGGGGCAGGGGAGGCGCGCCGTAGGAGAGCAGCCTGTCGTGGAAGCCCTTCAGGGAGTAGGCGGCGCCCTGCTCCCGCCGGTAGTCCTCCCGCAGCTTGAGAATCATCAGCTTGCCCAGGGTGTAGTTCAGGTAGCCCGGGTCAAAAGTGCCGCGAAGAGCCTCCCTGCGGGCCGGCAGTTCCTCCATGTAAGCGTTGTCCATGAAGAAGCGGGTGGCCTCGTCCACTGTCATGCCCTGAGTGTGCATGCCCAGGGCGCACAGGTAGCGGCAGTTGCGCACCAGGGCCTCCAGAAGCTGGGTTACCTGCAGGGCCGCCTGGCCCTTGGCGTACTCCGTCTCCACCATCATCTCCTCGGTGTAGTGGGCCCACCCTTCGGTGAAGGCGTAGGACGATGCCACCCGGTTCACCAGGGGCAGGTCCCGCCCGTAGCTGTTGTGCAGGTGGTGGACGAAGTGCCCGGGGTAGACCTCGTGGATGGAGATGATGCGCAGGGTGTCGTAGTTGAAGTTGGACAACCATTCCTCCGCCTGGGCGTCGGTCCAGTCCTCTGCCACCGGGGTCACGTAGTAGTAGGACTCGGTGGCGCGGGTTTCCAGGGAGCCGGGGCTGTCCATGGCGGCGAAGGCATAGCGCATGTAGGTAGGGGTCTCGATAACCTGGCAGCGGTCCTCCGACGGCAGGGAGATAATGTCAAAGTCCAGCAGGGACCGGCGAATGTCCTCAAGCATGGCCCGGGTTTCGGGTATCAGGGCATCTGCGGCAGGGTGGTTGCGGCCAATGTCGGCCACAATGTCGCGGATGGACCGGCCTGGGGCAACGGCGGCCGCGGCCTCCGCCAGCCTCTCCAGGTTGCGCTCCAGGTTGGCCTGGCCCAGGGCGATGATGTCCCGCAGCGGCGCCGTCAGTCCCTCGCCGTAGGCCAGCATGTCCGAATATAGCTGGGGGCCAATGGCGAAGTCGCCCTCCGCTCCCCCGGGCAGGCGGGCCAGGCGCTCTTCCAGCCTGGCCACGAAACCTTCCAGGGATTGGGCCGCCTGCTCCCTGGCCTGGTTGAAGCTGGCCAGGGTTGCAGCGTCGTCCACGCCGCTGGCCGACTGGTCCAGGTCCACCCGGTAGAAGCGGGCCATGCCCCGATAGCTTTCAATGCTCATCTCCAGCACGGGGCGGCTCAGTTCCCGCGCCAGGGCCCCGTCCAGCACGTTGAGAAAGTCGGGGACCTGCTCCAGAACCCGGGTGGCGGCGCGCAGGCGGTCCACCAGGGGAGCGTAGTCCCGCTTGACGTAGCCCCCGACGTTCAGGTAGCCCACCTGCCGCATGGGGTTGTTCTCCAGGGGCCGCATATCTTCCAGGTTGAACAGTTCGCGGCGCAGGAACAGTTCCAGCAGGCGGTGGGTCAGCCGCTCCTCCGGCTCCGACCCGTTGCCGGCGCTCCCGCCGGCCAGGCCCGAAAGCTGGGCCAGTCCCCGGCGCAGTTCCTCGATGCGGCGGGTTATGCGATGGGGCGACAGGTCGGGCAGCTGCCCGTCGTACTCGTGGCGGCCAATGCGGGAACCGGCGGTGGGATAGAAGTCCCAGTGTTCCTTGACCAAACGCTGGGCCAGGTTGTCAAAGGCAGCGTTCATAGTTTTTTCTCTCTATCCACGAAGGAACACGAAGAAGCACGAAGGCGCTGTCTTGGCTTCATTTCCACAGAGCTTTCGGTCTGGAATCCAGTCAAGCCCAGCCCGAAGTCAGCCTATTGGTGAACATTCGTGTCAATTAGTGGACAAAACCTCTTCGTGCTTCTTCGTGTCCTTCGTGGATTAACCTTTAGACCAGTTCGCTGATCTGGATTTGGGGGCGGATGTCGGTGTAGTTGGCGGTGTCGCCCATCAGTTCGCGGCCGTGGGTCTTGAAGCCCTCGTGGACCTCGTCGGTGGTGTTGAAGTACAGGTTGCCCACGGCGACGAAGGGGGCCGGCGCGTTGGGGTCGGCGGAACTGACGCCGTTCTCGATTTCGCTGCGCAACAGACCCATGGAGTCCAGCCGCTGGTGGACCAGGGGCATGTGGGTGCCGGTGTAGTAGTCCATGTCGAACTTCTTGCCCTCTTCATTGGGGTACAGGAAGGATACCTTGATCATGGGGAAACTCCTTTGCGTTTAGTGGCCTGGGTACGGGCAATTTTACAACAGGGGTAGGGGAGTGGCTATAAGGAGGGCAAGAAGGTCTGGCCCTACGATGGTCCTCGCCCCTGGCCAGGGTAGATACGCTCCTTGCCCTCACACCCCGCCCCAAGAGTTATCCACGAAGGGCACGAAGGGGCACGAAGATGGGATTTTTTGATAATCGTTCCATTTGGTTCCGTTTTGACCCATTTGGGAGGATTTATCCACGAAGGGCACGAAGGGCACGAAGGTGGGATTTTTTAATAATGGTTCCATTTGGTTCCGTTTTGGCCCACGACCCA
>JAJEDS010000262.1 GCA_022821365.1 Dehalococcoidia bacterium
ACCGGAAGGGTGTGGCGGTTCATGAAGAACACATGGGTGACATTACCATTTACTATACGGAAGACCCGGATTCTCCGGAAATGTTCCTGGAGCGGCTGATTAACGAATACAACTGGGGCGCAATCTTCACCCGCCCTCACCTGGACGCCAGGGACCGTTCTATGTGCGCCCTGGTTGCCATGACCGTCATGGGCCACTATGACCGGCAACTGCGCCGCAGAATTTCCGGTTCGCTGCGGGTTGGCATGACCCCCGCCGAGATTATGGAAGTATTCATCCAGTTGACACTGTATGGGGGTTACTTCAATACCCGCACTGCCATGCGCATCGCCCGCTCCGTATTCAATGAAGAGGGTGTGGGATCCCCGGCGGAATAACCGTGCTGCCCAGCCAATGGGCATTAAGAGGGTCTTATGTACGTAACACTGGACGACGGCTGCCAGCTTTTCTACAAGGTGGACGACTTTACCGATCCCTGGGAGGAGCCGGAAACCGTCGTTCTCCACCATGGAATGGCCAAGAGCCACAAGCTCTGGTACGCCTGGATTCCTATTATCGCCCGCCATTTTAGGGTGGTCCGGTTTGACATGCGGGGAATGGGCCAGTCCACGGTGCCGGAACCGGGGTATCCCTGGTCGGTGGACAACTTCGCCGCGGACCTGAAGCAGCTCCTGGACAAGCTGGAACTGGAAAGGGTACACCTTGTCGGCGAGACGGTTGGGGGCTCTATTTCCATGCGGTTTGCCACAATGCACCAGGAGAGGTTGATCAGCCTGACCGCCTGCACCTCGCCCACCAGTTTCGACGATCCCCATCACGCCGAAAGCGCCGACCTGATTGAGCGGGAAGGTGTGGCAGCGTGGGTGGAGAACACCATTGGTCGCCGCCTGGACCCCCAGATCGTCCCACCCGAATATACCCGCTGGTATGCCGCCCAGATGTCGGCTACTCCTGCCCACGTGGTGGGGGGATTTCAGCGCAACGCAGCCGGCGATCTTCGGTCCCTGCTTCCCGAAGTAAGCACGCCTACGCTCATCCTGGCCGCCGCCAGCCTGCGGGAAGAGGTTCTGGGCGACTTTCGGGATGCGGCTGATCTCTTTCCCAACGGCAAGAGAGTGGTGTTTCCCGGTGTTTATGGCTTGGTCCAGCATGTATTGCCGGTCCCCTGCGCCCGGGTCTGGCTGGACTTTGCCCAACAACTATGAGAGCGCTTAAGTAGAGGACACTGAACGATGGCAGACTCTTTGAGCCGTACCCTGGCTCACTTCGTGGACAACCTTCAATTCGAACATCTCCCCGCGGAAGTCCCCGACAAGATCAAGACCTCCCTGCTTCACGCCCTGCTCGGCGCCTTCCTGGGCGCGGAGACCGAGCATGCCAAGTCATCCATAGAACTGGTCAAGCTGGAGGAAAGCCGTGTTGACGGCGCATCCATCCTGGTGGATGGCGCCAAGGCGACCCGCTGCGGCGCCGCCTTTGCCAACAGCAAGATGATGCACGCCACCAACCAGTCCGATTCTTACCGGATGCTGATCCATCCCGGCCCGTGCATTATTCCCGCGGCCCTGGCCACTGCACAAATCGAGCGGCGGGCCGGCCGGGAATTGATAACCGCCCTGGCCGCCGGGTATGAAGTGGAAGCCAGGATCGCCGGTGACTTCATACCTTCCACCCAGGCACGGGGATTCCGGTCCAGCCCGGTGTACGGTACCCTGGGGGCGGCGGTGGCCACCGCCAAGCTGCTGCGCCTGAACGTGGACCAGTTGGTAACCACCATGGCTCTGGCTTGCACTTTCACCGGCGGAACTACCGAGGGGCCGCGTTCCGGTGGCAGGGAAATGCTATTCCACGAACCCAACGCAACCCGCAACGGCATTATGGCGGCCCTGCTGGCCAGGGAACATGTCAGGGGTTCGGAAACGGCCCTGGAAGGTGCGGCGGGTTTCTACAATGCCTTCACCGGCAACAACCGGGGCGACCTCTCCTACGTGTTTGATGGTCCGGACCACGTATCTCTTGATTCCGTGGTGTCCGACCTGGGGGAACGCTGGGAGTTGCTCCACGTTACACCCAAGCTGTATCCCACGGCCGGTTACAACTGCCCTGTGATTGAACTGATGACCGAAATCCGGGCTACCCACAACCTCCCCATCAGCGAAATTGAGAAGATTACGGTGGACATGAACTGGCTGGAGACCACCTATCCCTCACCGGCCTTCCCAAACCCGGAGCGCAGCGCCAACGCCCCCGCCGTGGGCAGCACCCACTATTTCACCGCCTATACCTGCGTTCACGGCAATTATCCCCCCCTGCGCCAGCGAATAGATCCGGGAGACGGCGCCAACGACGATGACGCTGCGGTGATGGGACTTATGAAGAAGGTTGAGGTAGTGGGCCACCAGAACCGCCAGGCCTTTGCTCCCAGGATTACCGTGTCCCTGGAAGGCGGAACCGAGTACATGGGCGAATACCGGGGCAACGAACTGGAGTGGAACCTTTCAACTGAACTGCGGCGGGTAAGGCCCCTCTTCGACGACATGCCCTGGCCGCGAGAGAAGCTGGAAAGTGTTGCCCAGATAGTTACCGGCCTGGAAATTGAACAACGAATGGACCACCTGATTGCCCAGTGTGTCAAGATTGACATCCTGTAATCTCAGTCGCTTTTCAGTAAACTTGGGTGCGGCAATGGCCCTGAGCCGCCGCCGGACGGCTCGCAGACTGCTTGTCTGCCTGGGATTCACCCCCTGGCGATTTTCTTGTGCCCTTCGTGTTTTCTGATATAAGCCAATTCGCCCGGTTGGATCGTGGCAGTTCACTGGCCCTGACATTGGCCTTATTTGCCTGCATGGTTGCCGCCGGCTGCCTGGCTCCCAGGTCCGCTGACGGTCCGGCCCCGGACCTTGGCGGGCCCGAATACAGCGCGCTGATGGTGAGTTCCGACCTTGCCCAGGGCATAAACCGGGTGGAATTTGCCCTGGTGGACCGGAATAATGTGCCGGTGGGCGCCAGCCAGGCCACTGTTACTCCCCGCTACACCCCTTCCGGCGCCAACCAACCACAGCAACGGGAAGCGCTGACGGCCACATTCTTGCCCTGGCCACCGGAAGGAAGCGGCCGCGGGGTGTTCATTACAACCGTCAACTTTGACGTGCCCGGCGAGGCCACGACGGAGAACCCCGGTCTGTGGGAGTTGCTGATATCCACAACTACCTCGGATGGCCGGCGGGTTGAGGCAGTAACTGCCGTCCGCGTTGCCAGCGAACCTTCTACCCCGGAACTTGGTACTGCCGCGCCGCGCAGCCTGACGCCCACTGCCGGTCAGGCGCCCGACCTGGCTCACATCACCAGCGCCTTCGATCCCGACCCGGAGTTCTACCGGCTATCGGTTCACGAAGCCCTGGACGAGCCCAAACCCCTGGTGGTCCTGTTTTCGACTCCCGCTTTCTGCGTCAGCGCCACCTGCGGCCCCCAGCTGGAAATTCTGGCCCGAATGATGGAAGAGTACCGCGGCCAGGTGAACTTCATCCACGTAGAGGTGTTCGAGGACCCGCACCTCATTGAGGGGAACCGGTTTAACGCCAGGCACGTCGCCGCAGTGGACGAATGGGGCCTGCCCACGGAACCCTGGACTTTCATCATGGATAGAGACGGGCTGGTCCGGGCCAAGTTTGAACAGTTCACGCCCCGTGAAGTCCTGGAGGCTGCTTTAGGAAAAGTGCTGGAGCGCTAAGTCCCTTTAGTCTTCCAGCCTGGTGGCCACCAATACGGCCCCTCGCTTTTCGTAAGTTACCAGCAATGTCTGCCCGAGGAACTGGTGCTCGCGCACGTGGGAGGGAGTGAATCCGACGAACCCTTCCGTCTCGAAGGAATATATCCTGCCCTCGTCATCGCGTATCCTTAGCAACTCCAGTTCTGAAAAACTCTTGGGCACGACCTCCACAACTTGTCCTCTTACTTGATGTGCGCCGTCGTCATCGCAGCCCGCCGCAAAGACCAGCGTGGCTGACAGGGCCAGAACGAAGAGCGCCATCTTTGTGTGGGTCATACCGCACCGTTGATGGGTTAATTGCCGGAAGCCAAGAAATGCGATTTTCAGCCTGAGGTCCGTTAGCTGAACCGGAATACCCGGACTGCCACCAGCGCAGTCGCGGCCACCCATCCTGCCAGCCAGGCCAGTTGAGGCCATACTTCCCAGGCCGTGGCGTCCCTCAATCCAATATCACGAAGGGCGGTAATCATGGGCGCCAGTGGAAGCGCGTCGGCGGCATAGGGCAGCAGCCATGGCAGGGCCGAAGTAGAAAAGAAAGTCCCGGCGAAGAACATCATGGGCAGCGTCACCACGTTACCCATGCCCGAAGCTGCCGCCGGCGTATTGGCCCAGGCAGAAATAATGAACCCAAGGTTAAGGAACACGGCGCTGCCCAGGATTATCGCCGGCAGCATGTGGAGAACGTTTCCGCTGATGTGCGCTCCGAACAAAAAGACGCCCACCGCCAGGATTACGGCAGCCTGGACTATCGCCAGCAACAATTGCGCCGTAACCTCGGCGGCGAAGAACTTCCAGATGGAGAGCGGCGTTACCAGCATTCTCTTCAGGATGGAGAGATTGCGGTAATTGCTGATACGGACCGCAATGGAAATGGTGCCGTGGGTCATAATGCCCATTGCCACCAGGCCGAGCAAAACCATTTCAAAATAGGTGGCTGTTTGCGCCGCCGTCCGCTCTGTTATAACCGGATTCGGCGCGGCCCTCTCCTGCAAGGGTACGGGATCCTGGCCCTCCGCACCCTGGGCGTTGCTGGCGTTCCCGAAGGTGCCCTGTACCCCCTGGCGCACTGATCCGATTACAAGCTGGTTGCGCTCCTCGCCCTCCCCTCCCACAATCAACGTTACTGGCACGGCGCCCACTGCAGAGAAGTTCGCCGCCTCACCAAATCCGTCAGGGATTGACAGCAAATAGTCCAGGTCCCCGCTGGCAACCAGGCGCCGTCCCTCATCCAGGGTTGGAGGCTGTTCCTGCCGGTCCAGCAGTCCCCTCTTTTCCAGTTCCCCGAACGAATCAATCAGTTCACGGGAGGCCGGGGTCTCGTCGGCATCGACAATGGCAAACTTGGACGAATTTGTGGCGGTAAAGTCGAAAAGCCCGAAGACCACTACCAATATCAAAGGAAAAAACAGGGCCCAAAAAGTGGTCTGCCGGTTTCTGACCATCATTTTCAGGTTGGCAATGGTAAGGGCAAACAAATCTAATCCCTCAGCTCATTTCCCGTCAGTTCAAGAAAAACATCCTCCAGCGTCGCCGGCCGGATTTCCAGGTGCTTCAGCGAAATGCCGCTCCCCACGATGCAGTTGATGGCCCGGTTCAGGGCCTCCGGGTTCTTGTCCAGCCTCAGCAGGTATGAATTGTCGTTTTGCGGCTGAGCCTGTGAGTCCAACTCCGTCCGGTTCAGGTTGCCGCTGGCCTGCAGGGCATTCACTTGGCTGTCATCAAGTGGCTGCGAAGATTCCAGTTTGATGGTGTAGGTGGTCTCAATCCTGCTGATCAACTCGCCGGGAGAATCTATGGCAACAATTCTCCCATGGTCCATGATCGCCAGCCGCTGGCAGAGCAACTCCGCCTCTTCCATGTAGTGGGTGGTCA
>JAJEDS010000128.1 GCA_022821365.1 Dehalococcoidia bacterium
CGACGAAATTGCCGAGATGATGAGCGCCTGGCCCGACCGGTTTGCCGGCCTGGGCACTCTGCCCATGCAGGACGTGAACGCCGCCATCACCGAACTGGAACGAATCATGACCACCATGGGCTTCAAGGGGGCTATGATTGACGACAAGGTGAATGAGAAACTGCTGGACGAGCCGGAGTTCCTGCCCTTCTGGAAGGCCGCGGAGCAGATGGGGGCATTGATCCTGTTCCACCAGGGGGACGGCACGCTGGTGGACTTTCGTACCGACAAGTTTCACCTGCCCAACTCCATCGGCAACCTGGCCGACCGCACCATTACTTTCTGTTCCCTGGTGATGGGCGGGGTGATGGACGCCTGCCCCGACCTGAAGATCTGCCTGTCCCACGGCGGCGGTTACACCTGCTACAACATAGGGCGCATTGACCGGGGCTGGCAGGGCGCGCCCGACTCACCCACCAAGCCGCCGGCGCCGCCCAGCGAGTACCTGCGCCGCTTCCACTACGATTGCATCGTGTACACGGCAGAGTCCCTGCGGTTCCTGATTGACACGGTGGGCGCCGACCGGGTTGTGTTCGGCACCGACTGGCCCTACGACATGGAGTTCGACTGGCCCGTCTCCTGGGTGCTGAGCCTGGATAACATTACCCAGGAAGAGAAGGAACTGATCCTGTGGAAGAACCTGGAGAACCTGCTGGGGCTGTAAGGTGGCGATGCGCGCCATCTCTTACAGGCTCATTTCCCACCCTTAATCCGCCGGAGGTTACCGGATGCGCAGCATAGACATCCACGCCCACACCTTTACGCCGACAATGCTGAATACCATGGCGGCCGGCCAGGAATGGTACGGCATGAAGTACACCGACGCAGATCAACGCAATATCTTCGTCAGGGAAGGCAAAATCGTCAACGTACACCCCAAGTGCAGGTTCACTCCCGAAGAGCGGGTTGCCGACATGGACCAGTTGGGCACCGAAGTGCAGGTCGTCGCCATCCATACGCCCGTATTTGGCTACCACCTTTCCCCGGCGGACGGAGCGGCCCAGGCCCGGGAGGTCAACGACGACATTGCCGCCTTCGCCAGGGAGGCCCCCACCCGGTTTGCCGGAATGGCCACCCTGCCCATGCAGGACGTGGACGCCGCTATAGCCGAACTGGACCGGGCGGTCAACACCCTGGGCCTGAAAGGCGCGGAACTGGATACGGTGGTTAACGGGAAGACCTGGGACGAACCGGAGTTTCTGCCCTTCTTCAAGGCCGCCGAGTCCATGGGGGCTACCCTGTTCTACCATCCCCAGCCCCAGCACAACCTGATGCTGGAACGCACCAGCAAGTACGGCCTGAACAACTCGGTGGGCGTGCCCGTGGAGGACACTCTGCTGGTTGCCGCCCTGATCTACGGCGGGGTGATGGAAAACTGTCCCGACCTGAAGGTGTGCGTGGCCCACGGCGGCGGTCCCGCCTGCTTCGGCATGGGACGGATGGACCGGGGCTGGCAGGTGCGCTCCGAGGCCCGCGTCAACATCACCCGCCCGCCCAGCTACTACCAAAGCCGCCTTTACTACGACATCGTGGTGATGAGCGAGCGGTCCCTGCGCTTCCTGATTGACCAGGTGGGCATCGAGAGAGTGGTGCTGGGCAGCGACTACCCCTTCGTGGGCTGGGACCCGTCGCCCACGGGCTGGCTGCAAAGCCTGGAGAGCATTACCCAGGAAGAGAAGGATATGATCCTCTGGAAGAACCTGGAGAAGCTGCTGGGGATAGAAACTACGGGGTGAATCCACATGGATTAACAGGATGGACAGGATATTCGGGCTTGCTTCAATGCATAGGTAATCCTGCGTATCCTGTCCCTTCATATTTTTAACTAAATCTCAGGACAAGAGCCATGAAAAATCTCTGGTCGGACAGCGAAGCCCACTCCCTGGACGAACTGGACAAGCTGGTGTACATGAGCCGTCTCATTGGGGCGGACCCTTCACTGGTAGTCTGGGGCGGGGGCAATACCTCCATCAAGGTTACCGAGCAGGACTTCCTGGGGCGGGACGTACAGGTAATGCGCATCAAGGGTTCCGGGTCGGACCTGAAGTCCATGGAGCGGTGGCAATTTCCCCGCCTGGAACTGGAAAAGGTGCTGCCCGTGTTCGAGCGGGAACAGATGTCCGACGAGGAAATGGTGGACTACCTGGACCGGTGCGTCCTGGACCCCAACTCGCCCCGGCCATCCATTGAGACCCTGCTGCATGCCTTCCTGCCTTTCCACAGCGTTGCCCACTCCCACGCCGACGCGGTGGTGGGCCTGACCAACAACCGGGACGCAGATGAAATACTGAAGAAGGTTTACGGCGACAACATTGGCATCGTTGAATACCTGCGCCCCGGCTTCCAGCTATCAAGGCTGGTGGGACTGGCGGTTAAGGAAGCGCCCAGCCTGGATGGGGTGGTGCTGGTCAACCACGGTCTGTTCACCTGGGGCGACGATGCCAAGGAAGCATACGACCGGCACATAGACCTGGTTACCAGGGCGGAGGAGTTCGCTGCTTCGGGCGACGGGCGGGTGTTCGGCGGCTGGCAGCGTAATCCCCTGGCCCCGGACCGGCGGCGGGAAATAGCCGGCGGAGTGGCCCCCACTTTGCGGGGCCTGGTCAGCCAGCAGCGTCGGTCGGTGCTACGGTTCGATGACGCGGAAGACGTGCTGGAGTTCACCGGTTCCGAAGCAGGACAGGAATTGAGCGCCATCGGGCCGGCCACGCCCGACCACCTGATTCACACCAAGCGCAAGCCCCTGTGGCTGGACGTAATAGACCCGGAGGACGTGGAAGCGGTCAAAGCGGAACTCCGGCGGGGCATGGCCGCCTACGCTGACGAGTACGCGGCCTGGTACCAGCAGCACACTACAGGCGATGATTCCATGCTGGACCCCTACCCCCGGGTCATCCTGCTGCCCGGGGTAGGTATGTGGACTACCGGCCGGGACGCGCGGGCATCGTTGATTACCAATGACATCTATCACCACACAATCAACGTGCTGCGCACGGCCCAATCGGTAAGCGACTACACCTCCCTGACGCCAAAAGATGCCTACGACGCTGAATACTGGCCGCTGGAGTTATACAAGCTGACCCTGGCGCCGCCGGAAAAGGAGTTGGCGCGGCAGGTGGCCCTGGTTACCGGCGCAGCCAGCGGAATCGGCAAGGTAATCGCCGAGCGGCTGGCCAATGAGGGCGCGCACGTAATAGTTACCGACCTGGACGCGGAGGGGGCGCAGGACGTGGCCGCCGGGATAAACCGCAGCGCGGGGCCGGAGCGGGCCGCGGCCCTCCCCATGAACGTGGCGGACCCGGCGCAGGTTGCGGATGTGTTCCAGTCCCTCCGCCGGACCTACGGCGGGCTGGACATCCTGGTGTCCAACGCCGGCATTGCGCCGGTGGGGGCCATTGACGACCTTTCCCTGGCCGACTGGCAGCGTTCCCTGGACATTAACACCACGGGCCATTTCCTGGTGTCCGCCGAGGCCGTCAAGGTAATGAAAGAACAGAGCATCGGCGGCAGCCTGGTGTTCATCGGCACCAAGAACGTGCCGGCGCCGGGGGCCGAGTTTGGGGCCTACAGCGTGGCCAAGGCGGCGGAGGTGCAGTTGGCCCGGGTGCTGGCCCTGGAGAACGGCCAGCACGGAATACGGGTCAACGTGGTCAACCCAGACGCCATCTTCCAGGGTTCCCAGCTTTGGTCCCAAGAACTTAGGGAGGAGCGGGCGGCGGCCCACGGGGTTACGGTGGAGGGCCTGGAGGACTTTTACCGCCAGCGGAACCTGCTCAAGGCCCGGGTGTTCGCCGAGGACGTGGCGGAAACGGTGCTTTTCCTGGCCTCCAGCCGTTCGGCCAAGACCACGGGGGCCATGATTCCGGTGGACGGCGGGGTCAGGGAGGCGTTCCCGAGGTAGGAGGCGATACCGAGTCCGTAGGGGCAGCCCTTGTGGCTGCCCGTTCCCACATCGGCAAACACCAAAGACGCGAGAAGGGCGCCCACAAGGGGCGCCCCTACGCATTCTTTCGGGTACTTGAGGGTTCAGCGCTTGATGTACTTGTCCACGCTCATGGCGCCGGTGAGGGCCAGGTAGACGTTGTCCTGGCTGTCCACCCAGAGGCCGTGGGCGGAGCGGGAGTCCCAACGGGCCTGGATGTTCCCGTCTTTGTCCCGGATGCTGATGCCTGGGGTGGAACCTTCCAGGGAGGATTCGGCGATGCAGAAGCTGCCGTCAGTTGTCTGGGAAATGTCGTTGGGGCGGGTCAGGTTGGTCCACATTTGCAGGAACTCGCCCTCGCCGGTGAAGACCTGTATCCGGCTGTTCTCCCGGTCGCAGACGTAAATCAACCCTTCCTCGTCAATCAGCAGGCTGTGGGGCAGGTGGAACTCCCCGGGGCCGCCCTTGCCCGGTTGCCCCCAGGAGGCGATGAGCCGGCCGTCGCCGCTGAAGCGATGCACCCGGCTGTTGCGGTAGCCGTCGGACACGTACAGGTCTCCGGAGGGCGAAGGGTACATTTCCGAGGGGAAATTGAAGGGCCCGGCCGCACGGGGCACCAGTGCGCCGGCCTCCTCGCAGCCCGTGTCGGAGTGGACGCCCCGTTCACCGATGACCATCAGAGGCTTGCCGTCCAGGGTGTACTTGAGGCACACAGAGTCCTCCCGGTCGGTGAGGTAGATAACGTCGTCCACGATGCAGAAGCCGTGGGGCAGGTTGAAGGCGCCGATGCCCCATGAGTCCACGTAGTTTCCCTCGCTGTCGAAGACGACGATGGGCGGGTCCTTGCGCTGGTAGACGTACACCCGGTCCTGGGAGTCGGTGGCCACGGAGCTTACCACGCCGAAGGTCCGGCCCTCGGGCAGGCGGGCCCAGTCCTGCACCAGGTCGTAATCGTGCTTGTCAGTCTGGACTAGAGTCATTACCGTACCTCCATAAGTCCATAAGTCAAAGATTTTCACACAGAGACGCGGAGACACGGAGTTTCACGGCGTGCCTCCGATTCTCTCTTTCTCTTTGTAAAAACTGGTTACCGCTGCCTTACCCACTTGTCCACGCTGTGGTCAATGGTCAGGCCCAGGTAAATATCGCCCTTGGAGTCCACCCACATGCCGTGGGCGTGGCGGATTGCCCAGCGGGTGATCATGGTGCCGTCGGGCTCCCAGATGCTGACATGGGGAACGCCGTCCACTTCCTGCTCGACGATGTAGATAATCCCGTCGCTGTCCCGGGAAATGTCGTCCGGGCCGCCCATGCCGTTAGTCCACTCTGTGATGTACTCGCCGTCGGGAGTAAAAATTTGCACGCGGCGGTTGGCCCGGTCGCAAACATAGACCTTGCCGTCCGGGTCCACCAGGCAGCTGTGGGGCAGGTGGAAATGGCCCGGTTCCGTCTTGCCCGGCTGGCCCCAGGAGGCGATGAGTTGACCGTCGGCGGTGAAGCGGTGCATACGGGCATTGCGGTAGCCGTCGGAGATGTAAATGTCGCCGGAGGGGCTGGGCACCATTTCGGTGGGGTAGTTGAAGGGGCCGGCGGCACGGGGCACGAAATCGCCCGGCCGCTCGCAGCCCGTGTCGGAATGAACGCCCCGCTCGCCAATTACCTGCAAGGGCTTGCCGTCCAGGGTGAACTTTACGGCCACCTGGTCTGAGCGGTCAGTTATATAAACAATGTCGTCAACGATGGTGATGCCGTGGGGGTCGGCGATGGCGCCTATGCCCCAGCAGTTCAGGTAGTTGCCGTCGGAATCGAAGACCATGACCGGCGGGTCCTGCCGCTGGAAAACGTAGACCCGGTCCTGGGAATCGGTTGCCACGGCGCTGACAACGCCCAAGGATTCCCCCTCGGGCAGTTTGGGCCAGTCCTGGACGAGTTCGTAGGTATATTTGCCGGTTCCGGCAGTAGTCATGCTTAACCTCCTCTTAGGCGTGGGGCACTATAGTCTAATCTTAGTGGACCAATTTCGAAAACAAGGTTTTCCGTTTCAGTAATCCCAATCGAGTAAGGTCTGCCATAGTCCAACGGGCTTGATCCTGAATCATGCGGCGAAGGATGTCCTGGCGAAATACCTGCCCCTAACTGTGAAAAGTAACCGTAACCCGGCGTCCATCCGGGTGTTGATAACGTCTATGACTGCCGCTCTGGCGACGGAGGACGAAACCATCACGCAACAACGCGCTGACGATTGGCGGGCAGTAAGGGTCCGGAGGCGGCTCCAGTCGATGGACAAACTAAACCGGGACTGCAACCCGGTGCTGGGTGGGATAAATGGCAACCTCTTCTACGGGCCCTTCAGGGATGGGCAGGTCGTCCTCAACCAATTCGGCGACCACCATCTCGACCACCTCACGGATGTTCTTTAAGGCCTCTTCTTCGGTGTAACCCCAGGTGGCCGCCCCGAATTGCTCAAGCGCCGGACAATAAGAAACCCAGCGATCTTCATCCGGTTCTACCACCACCCGAAAAACGCAAGTCTTCATCCGTCCTTCCATCCAGGATTCCTTTCCTTGTTGGGCCAACTCTAACATAGGACACCAGCCAGTTGCCACTTAATTCCAAATGGAACTGGGCAAAAGCCAATGTCCAGCTTTCACCTGAACATAAACCACTTCGGGGCCAGGCAAAGAGCGACGGGTCAGCGCAAGGAATGTTCCAGGAGCACAAGGGATGGCACAGCCCTTGTATCAGTTAAAGAATCCTGACCCAATGCTATCCCTGATAGTCCTTGCCACCAGTTCAGGCCGCTGGACGGGTACATCGTGGATACTGTCTTCCAGCCAGACCACCTTGACTTTGGGCAACAGGTTCTGGGCGTTGCCCACCGATTCCTCGCGGCGAAAGGTCCGCGCCGCAACGGAGTCGTCATTGGCCATGCGGGCCGGCATCATCAGCACAGGACAGGGGACTTGCGGGTAGAGTTGGGAGGGATGGTGCTCCCACAGGGCGTCGATAATGCGCAGGTGGTTTTCACGGCTGAGGCGGGTGCGGACCGTTCCGTCCTCCAGCATCTCGAAGTTGGACATCAGAATCTGGTCGAATTCGGGCGGCAGGGGAAAGGGGCGGACCCG
>JAJEDS010000078.1 GCA_022821365.1 Dehalococcoidia bacterium
CCCGCTGTTCTAGTCCTGCGATGAAGGAACGAGCTTCGCGTGACTGCTTCTTCAAATCGTCCAGTTCCGGAGAAAACCCGTCCCGGATTACGTTGCCATCTCCCACGCTGCCTGAAGGTTCCTCGTTGATGGCCCCTTCGATCAACTCCGAAACGTCTTGAATGGTTCCCAATTGCTGCCGCAGCCACTCAACCTTGACCGTTTCGCCCTCCTCCAGGGCGCTGGAGAGGGGAATCGCTGCACCAATTCCTTGTTTCAGGCCTGTCAGGTCCCGAGGCGCCGCCGTCTCGGTCTGAAGCCGACCCAGAATTCGTTCCAGGTCCGACACCTCCGACAGGGTTTCGCGAATCCTCGCTCGGTTCAGGCCGCTATCTACCAGGTACTGGACCGCGTCTAGCCTGCGTTCCAGTTCCCGCTCATCCAGCAGGGGTTGACCCACCCAGCGCCGCAGCATCCTGCCGCCCATGGGCGTTCGTGTCTGGTCCAGGGCCGCGAAAAGAGAGAGTTCCCTGCTTTCCCAGCGCCCTGCCTGGAATAGTTCCAGGTTGCGCCGGGTTTGTATGTCCAGGGCCATGTACCGTTCCAGTGAGTACACCGACAGAGGGGTCAACTTCGGGGCCGCTACTTTGTGGGTCAGGGAAAGGTAGTCCACGATAGCGCCGGCGGCCCTGGTCGCCAGCGGCAGGTTTTCGCACCCGAAGGACTCTAGGCTATGGATGCCATAGTGGGAGAGCAGTGCATCCCCTGCGATGTCCAGTTCAAAGGACGCGGGATTAACCTGGACGATTGGCAGGCCTGACCCTTGCGTTTCTTCTCCAACCCCGGAAAGCTTCGACCTCTCTTCTCCAGGCAGCCATTCCGGCAGGGTGTCTCTGGCGGGAATCAGAATCTCTGCGGGAGAAATCCGGGCAAGTTCCGGATATAGGCGCTCCCGACTGAACTGGGCCGCGGAGAACTCCCCGGTCGTGATATCCACGTAGGCCAGTCCCACCTGTTCGCTCTGTTCCACCACGGCTGCCAGGTAATTGTTGGCATCATCGTCCAGCAGGGAAGCTTCGAAGACTGTGCCGGGGGTTACCACCCGTACCACGTCCCGTTCAACCAGGCCGCGCGAGGTGGCCGGGTCGGTCAATTGCTCGCAGATGGCCACCTTGTGTCCTTTCTTGATCAGGCGGGCCAGGTAAGGCTCCAGTGAGTGCGCGGGAACCCCGGCCATTGGCACCTTGGTGTCCTTCCCCATGCTGCGGGACGTCAACGTTATTTCCAGGTCCCGTGCGGTCAGCTCGGCGTCATCGTCAAAGGTCTCGTAAAAATCACCCATCCGGAACAGCACTATGGCATCGGGATAGGCGCTCTTGACCCTCAGGTATTGCCGGCGGACCGGTGTTAGCGTTCTGCCTGTAGTCAAAGCCCTTAATTCCTCGACAGTGGCAATCTGTCAACATTCTAATGGAAGCGGGTGGAATCAACAAAATCAGACTGGTCGTTTTAGCAGACCGTAAGCAGCCGCATCCGGGTTCCAACGGGGCAAAGAGCGCGCTCAATTGCAAACTGGCAAATGAAAAGAAGGCGGGATGCCCCCGCCTTCCAGTCAGTACCGGATATCCTCCCTTTCGCTATAAACGCCTGGAACCTCACCTATTCCTTCCAGAACCGTTCTTCCTTGAACTGCCATCCCTGGGGAGTCACCCGCTCCCTGACGTCCGCAATCATTCCTGGATGGCCGCAGGTGTATACCATGGTGTCGTCCTTGGGCAAGTCAAACTCATCAAGGTATTTTTCCACCAGCGTATTGACGCGGCCCTCGTCGCCTTGCCAGCCGTCGTTGCGCATATCCGCCGGACGGCTTACGGTGCCCACGTACTTGACACACTCCGGGTGTTCCCTGGCCAGTTGGCGCAGCTCGGCATCGTAAATCAGTTCTTCCTGGTAGCTAGCTCCGAACAGCACGTAGAAATAATGCCCCTGCCCGCCCTGGTGCAGGTACTCCCGGATAATGCTCAAATAGGGCCCCACTCCGGTAACCGTGGCCACCATCAGGTGGTGATGCACGTTTTCGTTCAGGGTGAATATCCCCTTGGGGCGGGGGCGTATCGACATGGTCTCGCCCACGTTCATCCGCCACATCTTGGGCGTCAGTTCGCCATCCGGCACCAGCTCCACAAAAATCTCCAGCTGGGACTCATAGGGAGCGGACACTATCGAATAGGCCCTCTCCACCCCTTCCTTGCCCAGCGTGCAGTACTGGCCCGCCTTGAACTGGAAAGGCCCCGCTTCCGGTTCCAGCCTTATAACCATCAGGTCTTCCGTAATGTCCTCGCGGTAAGCCAGCCTGGCTTGAGGCAAGCTGTCCGTGCGGTACACCGTTTTGCTCTGCTCTTCTCCCTCGGTCAATACACTCTGTCCCCCGATGGTCATTGCTCACCTCATCAATCAGTAGAAATATGACTCGAAGCCAACGTCGAACACTTCAGCCCGACGTCTCCAGGCTGCCCCTGGCTTGGCAGAAAGGGCTAATCCGCCTTCACAACCCTCGCAGGCTCCAGGTCAAGCCCGGGAACTCTGGACATCGGGGCCGGCTCAGCGGAGTTTTCCAGTTCCACCGCCATCTGCCCGAACAAGCCGGTAACGGCGATCACACCTTCAGGCAGGGAGGCATTCAGTCGCACGACACCCTTCAGTTCCCGCCCCGGGCATTCCACCTTCACCGAATCTCCTTCGCTGACCTGCCACCTTTCGGCGTCCGTAGCGTTAAGCTCCAGAACTTCATCCCGCACTATATTATTACGCCTGGTGTCCCGCTGCAGTTCCACCCGGCTATCCCGGTCCCGCTGCAGCAGCACGCGTCCCGGCGCAAGCCGCGCCGGATAGTCCGGATCAGGTTCGTCCTCCAACACCCGAAACTCTGGCGCCACCAAGTTCGCCCTTTCGTTGGGAAAGGACTCGGAATATAGTATCGGCGTTCCTTTGCTTCGGTTTCCTGCCACCGGCCATTGAATTCCCTGGTGCGCCCGGCCGGCATAGAGCATCTGCGTGGGCTTGGGACTCTCCGGGCCCGACATCAGCACCAGGGACCCGGCTGCCTCCAGGACCGGATAAGATACCCCGGCATAAGCTGGCACCACCCTGGCAATCTCTTCCATAACTTCGCCGGCCGTCGAAAAATCGAAGCCCGTAGCGCCCAGCTTCTGCCCTAGCTCCACTAACAGCCACAGATCATCCCTGGAATCACCCGACGGGGACTGGAACGCCCGCTTCAGCCGCTGGATGCGCCGCTCTAAATTCGTGAATGTCCCATCCTTTTCCGCCAGGGTAGCGCGAGGCAGCACCACGTCGGCCAACTCCGCGCACTCGGACATAAAGGTATCGGCAACTACCAAGAACTCCAACCTTTCCAGTGCGGACGGCCCAGCCCCCAGCCTTCCGTTTGTAAGGTTCTGGCTGTCCCCAAGCAAAACCATTGCCCTGACCTGACCTGCCGCCGCGGCATCGAGACAATCCCTTGATCCCAACCCCCTGCCCAAAGGAAGGGAACACTGCAAGATTTCCTCCAGTTCTGATCGGGCCCTGTCGTTTCGGGCGGCGCCCCGACCGGGCAGGCGGTTAGCGATGCAGCCCACGTCCCATGCGCCCTGTTCATTGGCGCCCTGCCTTACCGGGTAAATCCCTGACCCCGGCTCTCCAACGTTGCCCGTCAACAGGGCAAGATCCACCAGGGCGCTGGCACAGTCCCGCTGTAACTCGTCCGCTATGTTATCCAGCCCAAAGCATACGGCCGACTTGCCGCCTTCACCGAACAGCCTCGCCGCTTCTGCAATGCTCTCTCTCGGCACCTGGGTAATTGCTGCAACCTCTTCCAGGTCCAGATTGTGCAAGTAGTAAAACAGGGTAGAAGGGTCCTCGCAGTGCTGTTCGACCCAGTCCTTCTTGTCCAGCCCCTGGTCTATAATCTCCCGAAGGATTCCGCCCAGCAGCAGCAATTCCGAACCCGGCGCCGGCCTAAGCCACAGCTCGGCATGGCGGGTAAGCTCAACCTCCCGCAAGTCAATTACAATCAAAGAGGCTCCGCGCTTCCTGGCGGCCTTGACGGGCAGCGCCACAACGTTGTTGTCCTCGGTCAAATTGGCGTTGAAAACCATGATGCAGTCCGACTGTTCCAGGTCCCAGATGGAGTTGGTGGCCGCGGCGTAACCCATTCCCCGCTCCAGGGCCAGGGTCGCTTCCGGCTGCAGGTTGGACAGCACATCCAGGTTGTTGGACCCCATCGCCACCCTGGCAAACTTCTGGGCAAGGTAAAGCTCCTCATTGGTGCAATCCGGAGCCGCCAGCAGCGCAAAGGAATCACCCCGGTACTCTGGCAGCCGACTGGCGACCAGGTCCAGCGCTTCATCCCACGTCGCCTCCGTCAAATCCCCATCACGGCGAATTAACGGCTGCCTCAGCCGGTCACCGCGGTTGAGATACTCCAGCCCAAACTTTCCCTTGAAGCAGGCCTGACCTCGATTTGCCGGCGCGTTGAATTCAGGCACCACCCGGATCATTTCCCCGGCTTCGTTCAGTTCCAGGTTCAACTGGCAGCCCACCGGACAGTGCGGACAAATCGTCGGCTCAATTCTCCTGGGTTTTTCCCACTTGTGATCTCTCTCCACCAACGCCCCCACCGGGCAAACGTCAATGCAGGCCCCGCAGAATTCGCACCCCGATTCCAGCAGGGAGGTTCCGAAGGACGTGCCCACCAGTGCCTTGCCGGACCGCTCGGTAAAACAGATTGCATCGTCCCCCCGGATTTCCTCGCAGGCGCGCACGCACCGACCGCACGCAATGCACAGATTGTAGTCCCGGTCATAAAAGGGATCGCTGACTTCCAGGGGAATCTGCTTGTACTTGTAATTGAGCGGCGACTCTAACTCCATTCCCAGGTACCGGACGGTATCCTTGAATTCACACCGTTCGTTCTTGGGGCAGGTAACGCAGCGGTCGTTGACTGATACGTGCCGCAGGCAAACGTCGCTGGGCCCGCAGATATCAATCCGGTGACAGGTAAGGCAGCCATTGGGATGCTCAGCTATGAGCATCTGCATCACGCTGCGACGCAGTTCAATGACATCGTTTGCCTCGCTGCGCACTCTCATTCCATCAGCGACCGGCAGGGTACAGGCCGCCGGGTAGCCCCGGCCGCCCTCTACAGACACAACACACATCCGGCAGGCTGCAAAGGGCTTCATCCCCGGGTGGTAGCACAGGTAAGGGACATAGATGCCGGCGTCGATGGCCGCTTCCAGCACCATCTTGCCGGGCTGCGTCTTGATCTCTACGCCGTCTATCGAGATGGTAATTTCATCGGACATCTATGAATCTCCGTACCCGGTCTACAACCTACCGCCGGCTCAGCCGTGGCGAAAAGTGCGGGACCCGGCAACTGCCGGTGGGACAGCGCTTTTCCACGATGTGGGCCTCAAACTGCTCCCCGAAGTAACGCAAGGCCGAAGCCACCGGGTTGAATCCCAGTTGCCCGTGACCGCAAAGGGAACCCGCCTGCATGTTCTCCCCGATGCTCCGCATCAGCGCCAGGTCGTCAGGAGTACCCTCCAGCCTGCAGATCCTCTCCAGCACCTCCAGCATGTGGCTCATTCCCATCCGGCAGGGAAAGCACTTGCCACAGGACTCGTACTGGCAGAAAGCGATCAATACGCGGGTCAGGTCCACCACGCAGGTATCTTCGTCGGCGGCAATAATGCCCCCGGAACCCAGAATCGCTCCGGCGCTGCGGAAAATGTCAAAGTCCAGCACCAGGTCCGCCGCCGCCGCGCTCAGCACGCCACCCAGCGGGCCCCCCGTCTGGATGAAGCTTAACTTCTTGCCTCCCGGAACACCCCCGGCCACCTCATTCAGCACATCGTTCAGGTTAACTCCCATCGGCAACTCAACCATGCCGGTGTAGTTCAGGGCGCCCGACAGGCAAAGAATCGCGGTGCCGGTACTCTTGTCATGGCCTATGCCGGCAAACCATTCACCGCCCCTGGCAATAATTTCGGGCACATAGGCCATAGTCTTTACATTATTGATGTTGGTGGGCTTGCCAAACACCCCCACCTGCGCCGGGAAGGGCGGCCGGTACCGGGGCATGGCCCGGCTGCCTTCTATGGCCTCCATCAGGGCCGTTTCCTCACCGGAAACGTAGGAGTCGCCGGTCAGGGCAACTTCCAGGTCAAAAGTGAAGTCCGTCCCCAGGATTCCTTCCCCCAACAGCCCCAGTTCGTAAGCCTGGGCTACCGCGGTTTGAGCCCTCTCTATGGGACCGTCATGGCCGTGGCGGATGAAGATATACCCGTGGTTGGCCCCCGTGGCATAACCCGCCAGAATGATCCCTTCCACCACCGTGTGAGGGTCGCTCTCCAGGATGCCCTTGTCATTGAAGGCCCCGGGGTCTCCCTCCTCGCAGTTGCAGAGGATGTACTTGTCGGGAGCGTTGGAACCTGCCAGAAATCGCCACTTCGTACCCGCGGGGAAGGCGGCCCCCCCTCTGCCGCGCAGGCCCGAGGTATTGACCTCTTCCAATACCTCTGCCGCCGTCATATCCGTAAGGGCCCGGTTCAAAGCCCCGTAGCCCCCATTGGCCACGTATTGGTATATGTCCAGCGGGTCTATGTGCCCGGCGTTGCGAAGGGCAATTCGCTGCTCTCTCGCTTTCATGGGGTGCTCGTCCAGCGACGGCAGGTCACCCCCGTCCTCTTCTCCTATGCAGCCCACAACCAGGCCGGCTACTGCCTCTCCCTGGCCCAGGTGCCTGGAAACTATCCCCTTCACGTCGTCAGGGCCCACTTTGCCGTACACTACCCGCGCTTGACCGGGTACCTGGACGTCAACCATCGGTTCGGCAAAACACAAACCGAGGCAGCCTACCCTGCTTACCTGGGCGCTGATTCCCTGTCTTTCCAGTTCGGAATGGAAGG
>JAJEDS010000013.1 GCA_022821365.1 Dehalococcoidia bacterium
CCTTCCACTGCGCCGCAACCAAAACGCCCCGGCTTCCTTCGCCGGGGCACTGTGCCAGCATTGCCTATTGCCTCGCAGGCCACAACGCTACCGGCTCTGCTGCTCCCCGCCCAGGCCTTCCAGGTCCAGGTCGTTGATAAAGTCAGTGAAGGCCGACATGCGCCGCAGTTCTTCCTCGTTTACCTGGCCGGTGGGTTCGCCCACTTCGCCTTCCCTTTCCGGCGTAATCGGCTTGCCCGTCTCCTTGTCCAGCAAAATGCCCGCCTTGTCCATAACCGACTCTTCCGCAAATATGGGTACCTGGGCCCGAACCGCCAGGGCCATGGCGTCGCTGGGGCGGGAGTCTATTTCCTTGTTTTCGCCGTTGACTTCAATAACTATCTTTGCATAGAAGGTGTCGTTGTGGAGGTCGCTGACCAGGATGTGCACCACCGAACCGCCCAGGGTGTCAATGACGGTGCGCAGCAGGTCGTGGGTCAGGGGACGGGGCACACTCAGGTCCTGGAGTTTAACGGCAATGGCGTCAGCCTCCGCCGGCCCTATCCAGATGGGCAGGTAGCGGTCGGACTCATTCTCTTTAAGGATTACAACCCGTTGGTAGTTCATCGGGCTGACCCTTATGCTGTCGATGGACATTCTAAGCATATCCGCCGCCTCCGTGTGATACCCTTTGCGTGCCAGAATATTATGACCCCGGCAAAAATAATGTCAACAGCAAAGGAATCCGGCCACAGGGCCATCCCACATCAGGTTTGGGGCGAACCCGTCGTTCCCGCCTGCGCGGGAACCTCGACTGTCTGAGTCAATCCGCCTCCGGCGGATGCCGATACAGGAAGGATACGGCGCGCCTGACGACAGGCCTTTGTCCCACGTCAATTTTGTAAAAATGCTTGAAATTAACCCGGAAACCAACTGGAAAGTCCCTCTGTAGCGTGAATTATAATGTCTCCCATCAATAATATTCGGGTAGCGGGAGGGGTAGCCAGAGGTCTTCGCCTCAAGGGTGCGGTAACACCTGGCGTGCGGCCCACCTCGGAAAGGGCCAGGGCGGCAATTTTCAATGTACTTCCTCCCTGGGTACTGGAAGACTCACGAGTGTTGGACCTGTTCGCTGGCACCGGCAGCCTGGGCATCGAGGCCCTGAGCCGGGGCGCCGCCTGGGGTGACTTCGTGGAGCGGAACCGACGCCAGCACCAGGCGCTCGTGGCAAACCTGGAAACTACCGGGTTCCGCCAGCAGTCCCAGGCATACTGCGCCGACGTACTCAGGATAATGGGCGCTCTGCCGGGCCCCTACCGGCTGGTGCTGCTGGACCCGCCCTACAAGATGGAAAAACTGGACGAGTTCATGGAGTCCCTGGGAAACACTCGGGGCCTGGTGGACGAGGACGGTATGGTAGTGGTAGGCCATTCCAGGCACGTTTCGCTGGCCCAGAAATACGGCGACCTGACCCTGGAATCCAACCGTCGCTACGGGGACAACCTGGTGGACTTTTACCGGAGAGGAGGCAATTGATGGTAACGGCTCTCTACCCGGGGAGCTTTGACCCGGTTACCGAGGGGCACACGGATGTTGCAACCCGGGCGTCGGCACTCTTTGACAAGGTCGTTGTCGCCGTTTACGCCTCTCCCTCCAAGAGCTTGTTGTTCAATACCGAAGAAAGGGTTGCACTGTTCAGGGATGCAGTCAGCCACCTGCCTAACGTGGAGGTCCTCCAGTTCCAGGGTCTGGTGGTGCGGTTCGCTCAAGACATCGGGGCTGCGGTAATTGTGCGCGGCCTGAGAAGCGGGTCAGACTTCGAGTATGAATACGAAATGGCCTTTATGAACCGCAAACTGGCGCCCAACGTAGACATGGTGTCTTTTATGACATCCCAGGAGCACATGTACGTCAGTTCCAGCCTGCTGAAGGAAGTGGCACGGCTGGGCGGGGATATCACCGGCATGGTAACGCCCAAAGTAGCTACTGCGGTATATGAGAAATTCGGCATTCCGGCCCCTTAACAAGTGGCCCGGAGAAAGGGGGACATCATAGATATCATAAATACTATCGACCGTCTGGAAATCCTGATCAACAACAGCAAGGTCATGCCCATTACGGGCAGCCTGATGATGGACAAAGCCAGGCTGATTGAGTTGGTGGACCAGTTGCGCCTGGGCGTTCCGCAGGAAGTCAAGGCCGCCGAGGAGGTCCTTTCTCAGAAGGAACAGATCATGAATATCGCCATGGCCGACGCCCGCCGGGCCAAGGCCAAGGCCGAAGACGAATTCAGCAAACAGCTTACCGATTCGGAACAGCACCGCCAAGCCGAGGAGATCCTGCAGGACGCCCAGGAACGGGCCTCCCGGATTCTCCAGCTTGCCGAGGCCGAGGCCGAATCCCGCCGCACCGAGGCCGACGCCTACGCCCTTCGAACCCTCCGCTCCCTGGAACGGGAAATCAACGGCATCAGCGGCAGCGTGCGCAAGGGCATAGACATGCTGGCCGGCAGCACCCTGGCCAGCGCCGCCATGGCCAACTCCAACGGCAACCCCGATATTCTCTAGCAGGCCGGAGGATCCCTGCGGCCAGGCGGGACCGGTGAATCGCCGGTCCAGCCAACCTCCGAAAAAAACCTTCCCCCTTGACGGGGGAAGGCCAAGTTGGGAGCAACACCTAGCCGGTGATTCTCCTTCGGCAGGTTATATGCCCTGAACAGGAATCACTGTCACTCCGTCGCCGATAACTTGTCCATAGGTTCCTTATATCACCGACTTGTACCAGTCCAGTATCTCGCTACCGGTCATAAATACTACGCCCTCAAAGCGGCTGATGTAGTCAAAAATCTGCTCGTAGTACTTGATGCGGTGCGCCGCCCCGGTGATGTAGGGGGGGGTAGATACGCAGAGGATGCGGGCGCTCTCCTCACCCTCGGCGTACAGCGTGTCGAACTGGTCCCTGGCCCGGTTGAAGATCTCCGGCGATTGGTGGTGCTGCACCATATAGATCGGTATGTCGTTCAGTTCCACCGTGTAGGGCACCGAAATCAGTTCGCCGCTCTTCACCTTCATGGGGTAGGGCTGGTCGTCGTTGCACCAGTCGCACACATACTCGATGCCCTCT
>JAJEDS010000316.1 GCA_022821365.1 Dehalococcoidia bacterium
TGCCCCGAAAGCCGACCTGGGCCTCCTCTGGGCCCAATGGTTCGCCATGGCCTGACCAACCCTTCGCGCCCCTTCGTGTCCTTCGTGGATAAATCCCCGAAATGGGCCAAAATGGGACCAAATGGAACGATTATCAAAAAATTCCCAATGGTGAACCTTCGTCCGCTGCGGCGGATTCATCGACAAAAGGCGCGTCGGCCCGCGGAACAGGCCCGTTGCGCAGACCAGCCTGCTTTTATGATAATAGTTGCCTATCCGGCCTATCCCATCGCAGGCAGCTATGCCCAACACCCAGTCACATCTATGGCCCGCCGCTGGCCTCCGCTCCATCGGCGCTGGCAAGGCCGGCGCCACTGGTCCGTTGAAGCGACTAAAGGTGGACGACCGGTCCATCGAGTACCGTATCCGGCGCAGCCGCCAGCGCAAGAAGACCTACCAGGTCTCCATAGTAGCGGGCGAAGTGGTGCTGGCCGTGCCATACAGCACCACCAACAAACAGGCCGAGGAGATGGTGCGCCGGAAGTCGCCATGGATTCTGTCCAAGCTGGACACGGCTCCCGCCAGGCCGGAGGTTCCCAGTTTCCTGTCCGGCGAAAGGCTCCCCTACCAGGGCGGTGAACTCACCCTGTGGGTGCAGGGCGTGGATACCACGCCCACCGGCCAGCCGGAGGTATCGCGCGAGCGGCGGCGGCTGAAGGTCAACGTCCCCCTGGACCTGGACGACGCAACCCGGAGCCGCCGGATAGAGGCGGCCCTGATGACCTGGTACGCCCATCGCGCCGGCGAGCAGGTGGAGGAACACCTGGCCCGCTGGCTGCCTGCTCTGGGCAACGGGACCGTCCCCACCGTACGCATCCGGAACCAGAAGCGGCGCTGGGGCAGCTGCTCCCATACCGGCAACCTGCGCTTCAACTGGCGCCTGGCCATGCTGGAACCCGCCCTGACCGAGTACGTTGTCGTCCACGAGCTGTGCCACCTCACCCACATGAACCACTCCCCCGACTTCTGGGGTCTGGTCGCCCGGCACCTGCCGGACGTAAAGGAACGCCGCCGGCGGTTGCGGGAACTGGAGGCAACCCTGCCGCCCCTGTGACGCCCGCCGGCAGGGCCGCTGCAATCCGACACGGGTCCGTGCAGCCGGTCAGGCACCGCGGAAGGGAAAGCCCCAAGTCCGTCATTCCCGCCTGCGCCGGAACGGCGCTGCTGGGGGCAACCTGTCCTCGTATGGTAAACTCTGGTCAAAGTGCCCACACTCCCACACTCCGGCCAAAGAAGGAGCGGATACCATGACCACCACCAGCAAAGATCCGGTTCTGGTTGTCCTTCAGCTTACCGGCGGCAACGACTACATGAACACTGTCGTGCCCTACGGCGACCCCCTCTACTACGACAACCGCCCCGCGGTCAACATATCCCCCGAGCGGGTGCTGCCCCTGGACGCCAGGGTAGGGTTCAATCCTGCGCTGGCGCCCGTCAAAGGACTGTATGACCGGGGTGACGTGGCGGTGGTCCACGGGGTGGGATACGCCAATCCCAACCGCTCCCACTTCCGCTCCATGGACATCTGGCATACCTGCGAACCCGACAAGATCGGCACCGAAGGCTGGCTGGGCAAGGTTATCCGCGACCTGGACCCCCGTGCTGAGAACGTGTTGACGGGCGTCAACTTCGGCCGGGGCCTGCCCCGGGCCATGGCCCTGCCCGGTGTCCCCGTCGCGTCGGTGGCGGTGCTGGAGAGCTACGGCCTGCTGACCGCCATACCCCAGGAGGAGGCCCGCGCCCGGGCCTTGGACGCCTTTGCCCGCATGTACTCGCCCGCGATGGGAACCGGCCCCACCATGGACTACCTGGGCCAGACGGGCCTGGATGCCCTGAAGGGCGCCGACATCCTCCGAACCGCCCCGGAGAAGTACCAGTCCACGGTGGAGTACGCCGATAACGCCATTGCCCGCAACCTGCGGGCCATTTCCCAGGTGCTGCTGGCCGACCTGGGGACCCGGGTTTTCTACACCCAGCACGGAGGCTACGACACCCACGCCGCCGAAATGGCCGTCCACACCCAGCTTTGGATGGACCTCTCCGACGCCCTCTCCTGCTTCTTCGCCGACCTGCGCGAGCACAACGTGGAGGACCGGGTGGTAATGCTGGTCTTCACCGAGTTCGGACGAAGGGTGAAGGACAACGGTTCCGGCTCCGACCACGGTTCCGGAGGCCTGTCCATGATAATGGGAGCCCCGGTCAAGGGCGGCCAGTACAACGAATTCCCCTCCATGAGCGAAGGTGACCTGCTGGAAGGAGACCTCCACTTCAACTACGACTACCGCGGCCTCTACGCCACCCTCGTAGAACGCTGGCTGGGCCTGGACGGAAAGGAAGTGGTTGGGGGAAGCTATGAAATGCTGGGGGTGGTGTAGGGAAGCAGATTAAGGTAGTCCCCGATCAGGCCTCCACTCCGACGCTAATCAGAACAGCCAGGATACTGGTCAAAGCAAAGGGCCAGACTAGACTCCAAGAGAATGCGGCACTGCTTACTTCGGCTAACGTGGCGCCAACAAAAACCTATTTCAGTGCCCTACCTGCAAAGCCAGTACATCGCAGTTACTGGCGTGGGCCCTGTATTCTGATCACGCTTTTCCCTTAAAGAGAGTTCCCTGCACCGTTTCACCCGGGCAGTCACCTCCAACCCCAACCCTCTTGTCTCACCACCGGGAAACGGTATCCCTTTCTCCGTTGGTTTTCGAAGCTTAATGCGAAACAATATGACGCAAGGAATCAATATCTTTGCATTTTTGTCGCTATTGTTGTTGTTACGAGTACCTGTACCTATCCCGCTGTATATGGAGGGAAGTGCAAAACAATTCCGCATAGCTAATTTTGCCCCATTTGACACCTAAAATCCACTGCTTCATACTCCTCACCGCCACGGTCCCTCGATTAAACCCTCTATAACCTGTTGGAATCCCGCAACTATGGCATCCCTCGTGGAACGGGCCATCGTGCCCCCTTTGTTGCCATATTGCGGGAGTCGGGTGACCGTGGCAGGAAGCCCATTCCACACCAGCCGCAAAGGGGGTTCCCACCATGCCAACACCCGGCCTACGCTGCCCGTTCTGCTCCAGCCGCAACACCTTCCAATTCAGCAATTACGTCCGATGCAAGGACTGCGGCGAGAAAGCCGAGCTCACACCCACCTGGGACATATTTCACTGGCCTGAAGTAAACCTGCCATCCAATCCCATTATCAAAATCTTCAAGGAAATCTTTTCCTACCTCGGCATAATCCTGGTCCTCATCGGGCTGCCCACAATCTTCTACCTCCGGTTCCACTACGTTTGGGAAATCCCCTTCATCGGGCCAGCCATCCACACCTACGTCTACGGAGAGCCTAACCATCCCGACTGGGTCCTGGAATATACCGAAGACCCCAAGGTGGTCTACAACATTTCCTGGCACACCGACAGCCTACAGCCCTGCAAGCAAGCGCCGCCGGGAACCCATATCGTATTCACCCCGGGCATCGACAGGGCAGAGGGCCTCTACCTAGAAGACACCGCCATCTGTACACAGAATCCCTCGGACCAACTCACTCCGTCCTGCACCGCCCTCCATGAGCTCGCGCACGCAGTGGACTTCGCCCAGCGTGGTTATACTCCCCACGACGAGCATTTCTATTGGCTGATGCGGAGCCTCTACATAAAACCGGCCACACAGGCCAAGTACAATCTCTACTGCGAAGATAATCGCTTCAAAGATCAACCCCGGCAGGAGTTCCAAATCATCCCGCTACATGAAACCCCAATTCTCCCGCCCGGGCTTTACCGGAGAAAATAATCCAGAGTAAATGTAACCACAGTTACATTCGGCAGGAACAAGAAGGCCCGGCGGGTACACTACCCGCCGGGCCTTGCAGTCCGGGAGAACCTCCGGGCATAATATGAAGGAACCGGTGAGATCACCCCATCAAGAACGTTCTCACCGGTTCACACCAGCCAGGTGAGTATTACACCTCTTCCTGGCTAACATGGGCCTGGCCCGGGGGCGCCGGGGGCCTTCAAAACCATCCGGCGAGGGTTCAACTCCCTCCAGGTCCACCCATAAATTATCAAATTCGGTCATGCCCGAATACCATCTTTCACGCCAGCTTTCCCAACAAAAAAAGGAGGGCACCATGACAACAGCAAACACCGCCGCACGTAAGGCCGAGCAGATGCAGGCCATCAAGGAATACATCGAGAAGATGGAAACCGCCGCCCTCAAGCTCCAAGCTGCCCAACAGGAATATGATGAACTGGAAGCCCAGGGCAAGGAAATCCTCCTCAGCGTTCTCAACGAGGAGGATCGCATCCAGCAGAACCTCAACAGACAGCTGGCTGACCTCCAACACAGCAGACCCAATCTCGACGTCTATCGCGACATCGTCCTGGACGCACAGCGCCCCATGCACCTCAACGAGATCACCGCCGAGGCCCTCAAGCGAGGCCTCGACCTCATCTCCACCGGCAAGAACCCTCCCAGAAACAAGGTGCGCAACGGGCTCCACAGCAGCCCACGCTTCCAAAACCTCGGTAATAATACCTGGTGGCTTGCAGGTCTTCCTCTCCCTGACGGCTTCACAGTCCCACAGTGAAAAGCCGCTAGCCCAAATCTACTGACACTTCCCACTAGGCAGTCTGGATGACCCTTTGTCACAATAGAAGATAGATACAAGGGCGGGACCGCCGGAGGCTCTCACACTCTCCGGCGGTCCCTAATCCAACAGGATGGTTGGATCCTGATGGACTGCCACGAAGCTATCACACCGGGTACCCAGCCACAAGACCAGCTGGCCGAGCTGGCCTACGCTTTCGACTTACTTCAGGACCAGCCGATCATATTCATCCTCAAGCAGTACCGCTGGACCGGCCGCCAGGGATATTCTCTCTCAGCTCTCTGGCGCTCTTATGTGGCTTCCTTTATCCTCAACCTTCCTCATACTAATGCCCTCATCAGAACTCTCCAGGATTCCCCGGATCTCCGCACCGTCTGTGGTTTCACCAATCAACTACCGCACCGGACAACTTTTAACCGCTTCATACAGCGCTTGTCCAATCATAACGAGCTCGTCGAGAAGTGCCTCGCCTCAGTAACCGAGGAGCTTAGAAAGATGCTCCCCAACCTGGGGAAGGACGTGGCCATAGATGCTACCGCCGTCCGCACTCACAGCAATCCCAACAAGAGGAAAGGCGCTAGCGACCCGGAAGCCTCCTGGGGCGTCAAACACTCCACCAGGTCAAAGAATAAGGAGCAGACCGAGTATTTCTTCGGCTACAAGCTCCACATGGCCGCCGACGCCAATCATGGCATACCTCTTGGCCAGCTGGTGACTACCGGAAAACGCAACGACTCGCCAGTCATGCCCCAACTCCTGGACCATACCAGGGAAATTCATCCCTGGGTCCAACCCAACTCAATAATCGCAGACCGGGGCTATGACGCCACCAGCAACTATCTCCACGTCTACCGCATGGGCGCCATGCCTATCATCCACATCCGAACCCGCAGAAGGAACGAGTCAACAAAGAAGCCCGAAACTCTCCATCAGGGCATCTTCACCTCCGAGGGCTTCCCAACATGCGTCGGAATGGAGGCCATGCAGTACGTGGAGACAAATGAAAAGGGACACCACCTCTTCCGCTGCAGACCCCAAGGCTGCCACCTCAAGGACTCCTACGCCGGCGGCATCCCCCACTGCAAAAACGAGTACTGGCAGGACCCAGCCGAAAATATCCGCCTCTTCGGCGTCATCCCACGCTACTCCCAGCAGTGGAAGAACCTCTACGCCAAGCGCCAGACCATCGAACGCACTTTCAAGTCCATGAAGGAGTCCCGCCGCCTGGAACAGCACTGCGTCAGGGGCATGAGGATGATCACCCTCCATTCACTTATGTCCACCCTCTCCTACCAGCTCACCGCCCTCGTAAACCTCCAGGCTGGCATAAGGGACTCCCTCAGATGGATGGTAAGACGGGTAGCCTAGTTGACCAGCCCACAACCCGGCAGATAGACTACCAAACATAACGAAAGCCATCGAGGTACAACTCGATGGCCTTCAAACCCTACCCCTAGCCCGCGGAGCAAGAAGCTTTTGCATTTTAGCCCATCATTCCCAGCTAGCAGTCTGTCCGAGAAACAGGTTGCGTGAAGGAATGGGTGTATGATGAGGGGGCACCTGGAGACGGAGGTCCCACGATGAGCAAGACCTACCTTCCCTATGACCCAGACCAGCAGTTGCTGCTGCCAGCGGCCCTT
>JAJEDS010000351.1 GCA_022821365.1 Dehalococcoidia bacterium
CCACCCTGCGGAACATCTCCCACAACATGCTCAAGCGGGAAACCAGCCTGAAAGTGGGCATCCAGGGCAAACGCCTGCAAGCCGGCTGGCGCGAAGATTACCTGCTAAAGGTCCTTCGAAGTTAAGACGCGATTGCCCTGGTAATGCCTCACGCGGCATTACGAGCAAGCAATTTCTCGTGGACAATGGAAAGTTAGACACCGCCACGGGAGGAATCGGTTTGACCGTCAAGCCGCCGGGAACGCCGGCTTCACCAGAGGAAACGCCAAGCAACACCGCCCTGGACGACGCCATCCGCGACTACGTGCGCACCCACGTCCTGTGGCACGGACGCCAGAAAACGCTGGAAAAATTCGGCGTCTCCCGCCACACCCTCTGGCGGTGCATGAAACAAGGGCGCCTGGGGAAATCCCTGCCCCGGGCGGTGATGAATGCCGTAGGCGACGACCCCGACGTAATCAACGCGGCAACCTGGGCCATCACCGCCGTCCGCCGGGTCCGGCGCCGGGCCGCTGACAATCCCAAGCCCCTGGCCGAGATACTGGAAGACACCCTGAGGCTGCTGTGCGCCGCCCCGTTGGCAACCGTGTAGGAACTCTCGGCCTTCGGACGGATACCCGCCACCACCCTGCGCCGCAGGCTGACCAATCTGGCCGCCAGCGGCCTGGTGGATTCCGTTGCCCACCACCTGAGCGCCCTGGGGCCGAACCCCCGGCAGCGCTGTTTCCCCACTGACAAAGGCATCGAGGCCGCAGCGCAAGTCGAGCACGGCACAGAACGGTTCCTCAGCGAGTACCCGGTGTCCCGGGAGTGGTTCCGCATCCTCACCGAGCGCCTGGACGCCGTGGCCTTGCTCTACCACGTGGCCGCCATGATCGCCAACGCCGACCCGCAGGAGCAGCCTATCAGGGTAGACCACCACCGCCAGGGTCCCTACGACCTGCTGATAACGCTGTCGGACGGCCGTTCCCTGGGCATCATCCGCCAGGGTCCCACGCTCTCCTCGGCCAACTTGCGCTACCGCTTCCGTACCCTGGAGCATCTGCGTACCCGCCAGCGGCCCACGGCGACGCTGGTATTGACTCACGCCGACCAGGCCACCCGCCGGGCCTTCCGCACCCTGGGCAACCCCATGGAGCACCGCCGCACCTTCGTCGCCACCGAGGGGGAACTGCTGGCGGGAGACGCCCAAGTCCAAGTCTGGCAACAATGCGGTTCTGACAAGAGACCTTTCCTGCCCGAGGCCATCAACCCCGACGTGTCCCTGGACGACATCATGGGCTGGCTGGACCGCCGCGCAGGGCACGCCACCGGCGACCGGCCCAGGCCCGACCCGGAGGAGCTGTACCCCAGCCGTCTGCGGGCGTTGATGCCCCAGCCCACGGAGCAGGTGAAAAGCTCCCTGGCGGTCAAGCTCGCCCGTGCCGAGAAAAATGCCCTGGACCTGCTGGCCGCCTGGCCCCTGTGCGACACGGAGCAACTCAGGAGGCTGATGGGCGGAGTAACCCGCCGCCGCGCCAACCAGGTGGTCCGGGCGCTGACCGACCTGGCATTGATACGCGCCCACGGCGACCTGCACGTGCTCACCGACGCGGGGCTGACGTGGCTGGCCCGCCGGGACCGGGCATCCGTGGGGCAGGTTCTGGACCGCTGGACCTCCGAACCCGGCCTCAGCAACCCCCAGGTCTACGCCGGAACCGCCCTGCGCGCCGTGGCCTCCCAGCCCGACCACCACGCCGCCCTGACCAACTTGGCCGCCGCTCTCACCGCCGAAGGCGCCAAGTCCCGGAAATACGGTGTCCTGGACCTGCTGCCCACCTCCCGCTCCGCCGTGGGGTACTGGTATAACGACACCAGCTACGTCGTCCACCCGGACATCTCATTCACCCTGGACCTGCCAGAGGGATACCGCCACTGCTTCATGGAATACGAGCGCCGGGCCACCACGCCAAGGCGGGTGCGGGCCAGGCTGGAGAACTACTGCCGCTACTTCCGCAGCGGCTACGCCCGCCGGGACCACGGCGGGGAACTGCCCCTGGTGCTGTTCGTGTTCGAGACCCCCGACGACGAGGACGCCTTCATGGACGCCGCCAGCTACGTGGACCACGCCCCCTTCGCCAGTTCCCATCGCCCAGCACGGCATCCTGGCTGACACGTGGCTGCCGCCTGCCCCGGAACCCTGGGAAAGGCTGCCATTGCAGCGACTGGTCAAGGTGCCACTTTTCCGGTAAAGCGGCTCCCGGGGTTTCCTGTAGGGAGGCCACAAACAAACGTGAAATACAGGGGTTTTCGACTGTCTTATCCCTGTCTGACCCCAAAAGCCCTCCGGCTTGCATTTTGTTGCAGAAATCGGGGCTTTCGGGGGAGAGACACCGGCCCCGCCAAGAAAGCGGAAGAGCCGCTGACCCGTATGACACAACAGGTTTGACCCGTAAATGAGACGTGATGACACAATGGGAGGTGCGGACATGAGACTGCTGACCAAGACGGAAGCCTGCCGGGAATTGAGGCTGTCGCTGTCCACGCTGAACCGGCGCATCGCCGCCGGGGAGGTGCCGGTAAAGAAAGAACCGCGCGGCAGGCGGCACCGGGTGTACGTGATGTTGGACGACGACCCGCCGATGGATGGAGAGGCCGCTGACTCGGAGTTGGCGGTGGCCCAGGAGCGGATAAGCGGACTGGAAGAGCAGGTGGAATTGTTGGAAGGGCAGCTTGACCAGGAGCGGCGGCTCAACGCCGAGTTGATGGATGAATTGAAGACGGCGCAGGAGCGGCCCGTCCCGTGGTGGCGGTTCTGGCAATCGTGAAGAACAGCGGTGGGACCCTGGCTCCGGCCGCACCATCGACGCTGGATTGGCGAGGCGCAATCTCCGAAACCGGCGGCCCGAATGACAGTTGCCCCTTGCGTAAAAGGTATCCGGTGGGATAACATATTGGCGTATGGGTAAAACTCACGACGGCGGGGGAACGGCTATGGACAGCACGGAAGCACGGTTCGATTACCCGGCCACCTCGGACGAGATGACGGCTGCCCTGAACGCCGCCCTGGCAGCGGGGGACATGGAACGGATCATGGGCGTCATGGGTGAAATGGCCCGTGCCCACCGGATACGGCGAGTGGCTCGGGAAACCGGTCTGGGCGAGAAGAGCCTGTACAAGTCCATGCGGGCCGGGGCCAACCCCGAGTTCAATACCGTGCTGAAGGTGCTGCGTTCTCTGGGCTTCACCTTCCAAGTAAGGCCAATCAACAGCCAGGACAACCAGTAACGCCGCCGGAGCATCATCACTTATGGTTGCTCGCTCATGGAACACCCTACAGAAACAGGAGGATAATCGTATGAATCAGCAAACTACCCTCGTCCCGGCGGCCCTGTACGCCCGGGTGTCCAGCGACCGCCAGGACGTTGACCTATCCGTCGCCGCTCAACTCCGAGCTCTGCGCGATTACGCCGAGAAGAACGGCTACTCCGTGGCCCGTGAATACGTGGACGAGGCCGAGAGCGGCAGAATCGCCGACCGGCCCCAGTTCAAGAAGATGCTGGACGAGGCCGCCAAACCGGAGTCTCCCTTCAGGGAGATTCTCGTATGGAAGTTTTCGAGATTCACCCGCAAAAGGGAACACGCCGTCGCCTTCAAGTCCATGCTGAGACGTAAGGGCATCCGGGTCACGTCCATCACCGAGCACGCCGACGACTCCCCCACCGGCAAGCTGATGGAGGCCATCATCGAGTCCGTGGACGAGTTCTACTCGGAAAATCTGATACCGGAGGCACAATCGAATCCAAATCTTCCGTTGGTATCGCCAACGTGAAAGTGAGGTTGTTCTCCCGGTTGATGGTCACCTCCTCCAGCAGCAGCCGCAGCACCTCCCTCCGCTTGTCATCGGGCAGGTCGTCCAGTCCGTCGCCCATCAACTCCGCCCACTCCAACACCCGCTCAGCCATTTCCTTCTGACCCGCCTGGGCCGACTCCCTGGCCCGGCAATCGTCCAGCCTCCGGCGGGCGCTCTCCAGCCTCTCCGTGATGAACTTTCTCTGGTGGTCCAGCTGTGCCTCGGTGATCTTCCCCGACACGTAGAGCCGGATGGCCCGGTCCTCCTCCAACTGAATCTTCTCCAGCTCCCGCTCCGCCCTGACCACCTCTTCGCTCAGCCCGCCCTCTTCCTTCTCCCCCAGGGACTCGATGCCGGCCACGATCAGGGCGGGATTGGCCAGCACCTTCTTGATCTCTTCCCAGACCAACCCCTCCAACCGCTCCGCCCGGATCATGGTGTGCTCCCGGCAGCCGGTCTGGAAGTGCTGTACGCCGTAGCACTTGTAGTAGCGGCGGGGTATTTCAAGATCGTACTTGTAGGTCTTGTCACCGTGCTTCACCGTCCGCTTCCTGGTGGCCATGCAGCCCATGAGCATCCCGCACTCGGTGCAACGGACTAGGTGCTGCAACAGGTAGAATATCTTGGTGTTGCGCCCGGAATAGGTCTTGCGCCTGGTCCGCATCTCCTGGCAGCGGTCCCAGGTCTCCGCGTCGATGATGGCCGGGAAGGGGACGCCGATCCAGTTCTCGGGGTCCTGGTCGTAGACCTTGATGCCGTCCTCGGTGGAGACGTAGCGGGCGCGTCCGTACCACCAGGTGCCCTTGTAGGTCTCGTTGGTGAGGAGGCGGTGTATCTGGCCGTCCCACCAGCGCTTGCCCGTCCGTCCCAGGGGAACGCCCTCGGCGGTGAGACGCTGGTTGATCACCCTGGCCCCCAGGCCCTCGTCAACGCACCAGCGGTAGATGCGGCGCACCACCTCGGCCTCTTCTTCCACGATTTCGGGCCTGCCGTCGTCGTTCACGCGGTAGCCGTAGGGAACGTTGCTGACCGGGATGCGCCCCATCTTGGCGGCGCCCCGCTTGCCCATGGAGGCCCGCTCCTGGAAGTTGTCCAGCTCGATCTTGCCGATGGCGGCCATCAGGCCGAAGGTCTTCATGTCGATGGAGTCCATCACCGCCTCCAGCCTGACGTGGCTGGCCTCGATCACCTCCATCAGGGCGGCGGCGGGGTACATGCCCCGGCTGAGCCGGTCGGACTTCCAGCAGACGATGGTGTCGAAGCGGCCAAGTTTGGCGTCGTTGAGCATCTTCTGGAACTGGTTGCGCTTCTTGGACCAGCCCTGTCCCACCTCCTGGTATCGGGCGACGATGGTCAGGCCCCTTCGCTCACAGTAGGCTTCCATATCGCTGGTCTGCTCGGCGATGGAGGTCTTGTCCTCTGCGTCCTGGCTCTTGTCTGATACCCGGGCGTAGATGGCGGCGCGGTTGCCTTCGGACTTCTGCTTCTGGACCTTGGTTCCTGGCATTATTTTCTCCTATGGGCCTGACCGGCTGAAAATGAAAACAGACCCGCCTCCTGCCGGGAGCGGGTCTGCAAGTAGTACAATACCACCGCATCACCTGCCCCCGCAGGTGGCGCCACGGCCCGGGGTGTTCCACCACCGCCGGGCCAACCTGTTGGTCATCAATTTACCGCATTCGACCGGGCAGGGTCAAATTGCCGTCCAATGTCCCAGGCTCTTCCTACGAGGATTCGACGCTCGCCTCCGGCGCTCCCGCCGTTGTAGCGGCCCGCAATTCAATCTCCTGCCTGGTCCGGTCAAGCTCCGCTGCAAGAATCTCCTCGTCGGGCAGGGTGATGCGGTACTCTGCGGCCATCACGTTGTTGGACAGTCCCTCAAGGGCGTAGTGGGCCAAAGCCTCGTCCTTCTCGGAGCAGAGAATCAACCCGACGGGCGGGTTCTCGCCCTCCCGCGCCCAGTTCTCCTTCGCGTAGTTCAGGTAGAAGTGCATCTGCCCGGCTTCGGCGTGGGTGAAACTGCCAATCTTCAGGTCTATGACCACAAGACAGCGCAGTCGCCGGTGAAAGAACAGCAGGTCCACGCGGTACCACTGGTTGCCGACGCGCAGCCGCCTCTGTCTCCCCAGGAAGCAGAAATCGTCTCCCAATTCCAGGAGGAAGGTCTCCAGGTGTTGGATCAGGGCCTCCTCCAGGTCGCTCTCGGAATACTCGTCCTTTAGGTCGAGAAATTCCAGGACGAAGGGGTCTTTGATCTCCGCTTCGGGACGAACGATGTCATCAGGTAGCTGCTGCTGTCCGCCGGTCAGCATGGCGGCCTGGTTCCGGGAGAGCGCGGTGCGCTCGTAGAACTGGGAGCCGATCTGCCGGTTGAGCTGTCGGACGGACCACCCGCCTCGCAGTGCCTCGGTCTCGTAGAACTCGCGGGCAAGCTCGTTCCTGACCGCCAGCAGCCGGACGTAGGCAGACCAGGGAAGCGGAAAGGCCGCTGGAAGGTCTGCCAGGGGCACGTCGATTGAGTCGGCGCCTGATTCGCCAGACGGCGTCTGGCGAATCGGCAGTTGAGGCGGGCGCCCCAATTTGCCAGACAGCGTCTGGCGAATCTTGTCGGGTGGATATGAGAGGTAGAACTGCCGCATATGCTGGATGTTCTGCCGGGAAAAGCCGCGTCCGAACCTTGGGGTCAAGTCCTGAGCCAACCTCTCCAACAGCGCGGCTCCATACTCGGCCCGTTCCTCCCCCGATTGCTCGAACTCGACGATGCGGCGACCGACCAGCCAGTAAGCGGCGGTCATGGCCGCGTTCACCGACCGGACGGCCGATTCCTTGGCCGTGTCGATGATCTTCGACACGTCGCCAAAGACCGCCTGGTAAGGGGCCTCAAGCCCGCCGTTCGTCGGC
>JAJEDS010000251.1 GCA_022821365.1 Dehalococcoidia bacterium
TGAGGCTCGTTCCCGTCGGGGTCTCCTAAACTTCCAGGAGCGGGCGGGAGGAATACTCCCGCGTGGGCGGGTCGCGGGATTGGCAGTTTCGGCGGCGTGGTATCTTCGGTGCCCGAATTCCGGGAATTGCGATGCCATCGGTGGCGGCCGGGGCAGGGGTCCTTTGAGTACTCGTATCGCGGAATGCTCCTGGGGCTACGCAGACCTGACGGGATGAAACAACGTGGTCTGCGGTACTGGCCTTGATGGGAGGGGAGGGTCGGATGCGTGAGTAGGAGCCGTATGGGTCAAAATTAAGGGTTATCGGGAGTAGGTTGCGGTAGCATTGCCCAAACCATATGACCTTTTCGCTGCGATGACCTGCAGCTGTCTCTTGGCCAATCACCTTTACTTCGGACCTGGGGTGGAGGGACTGAATCGACGGAAGGACTGTGAGGGAATCAGCAGAAATCGCGGCGCTTTGGTTTGGGCGGAATGTTGAAGAAAAGTCAATGTGGGTGTGAGCTGGGCCGGCCGGTATCCACTGCCCTCGCTTGCGATTGAGTCCGAGGGAGTGTTCCCGTCCGGCGGGGCCAGAGGCTATGTTCCCAATTGCGACAAACGACAGAGCTACGGCTCGGTCGTTAACGAAGTAGGGCACTTCCGGTGCCGGTGTGAGGCACTGGTCAAGTGGTCTGATCGGAAGGAGAGGGGTGGGGACGTTGCAGGACTGCATGTGGCAGCCCAGTTGGTGCGGGCGACGTAGCATCGCTGGAACCCCCTTGCAGCGTAGGGCCGGACGATTGCTGAGGTCGCCGCGAGCCTTGAACGAGCAACAAGGGGGCATGTAAATGCCCTAACCCCACTAGCTCGTTTCGCACGGGCGAAAATAGTAGAAGGCTCAAAATAGCGACAACCTCAGCATTCTCATTTTAGCTCAACAGCGAGGGAGTTGCACGGAATTTGCCGGTTTTCGCGCGACGTTCGGACTGGTGGCTGAGGAAATACAGTGAGTGCGTGAAGACGCGGTGAAAACAGTTGATGCGACTCATCAATCGGATTTGGTCGGTGCGCAAGCCAGCGTCCGGCAAGGATGCATTCAGGGGCTTTGCTCAAAAATGTGCTTTTAATTCCGATTTATTGTGCAAGTTTTATTTTAATTCAGCGCCTTCCGTGCCGCTCATGGCTTTTCCTTGTGCCTCCCGGTGATGTGGCTCGCTGGAACGGGCCCGGCGGCAGTTCTTGTTGGGTCGTGGCGGCTTCCCAACAGCGGTCGGCAGTTGGAACTATATGTCCTGTCCGTTCTTGCTGCCGGTTCCGACGACCTTCTTCAGGAGCCATACCACAGGCTCGATAGCGAACCACGCTATAAAGACCAATATGAGGGCCGTTATCAAGTGGTGGCCCGCGGACCCGGGGGCCGGGTTGAAGGCGCCGCAGGCCCTGGCGATGATCAGGACGGCTAGGGTCAGGATCAGCCAGCGGGAGATCTCCTTGGCTGCGGTGATGACCCGGTGTCTCGGGGTGCCGCGCTCTGGCGGGGAAAGCAATCGGTATATATTCTGTCTCATGTTCGTGTGCCTTTCTCAAAGTGGTAGTCAGGTGAGGGAGTGAAATTCCCCCTGTCTGCTGCGGTCGTGCCTATAGGCAGGTCCGCCGTCTCGCTTTCGTTCCTTGGCGCCGCAGACAAAAATCAGGCGAGCCTTAACCGGCTCGCCCTTTCGCCGTCGTCCCAACGCTGTCGTGCCGGTTGGGATAGGTGGAGTTCCTATTGCATCTGTGCCGGGTTCGTTGCCAAGTTGAACGCGAACCGGCCGTTGCCGGTACGGAATCTCTGGTCTTGGCGGTCTGGGCGTCGCGCATGATGCTGAAGCCGTCAGCGATGGGTTCGGCGTCTGCTGTGCGGTCGTATGTGGCACGGAACTTCTCCCTTCCAGAGACGTAAGGCCGCTTGGTAGTGGAGTCTAGGACGTTGGTGTCGGCGTGGAGAGTCGTGGACTGCCACAAGGGAAGTCGACTGCGCCTGTGATCTGTGCAAGTCCGACTAGGAAGGTCAGTTGGTGGGTGTCGTTCCGGTCGGGGACACAGACCATTCGGGGTGGGGAATCTTCCTGAAGATCAGCAGGACGTAGCCCCGTTCGTCGCTGGAGGCGTGCCGTATCTCGTAGCCCTCTTCGTGGATGGCGTTTATCCTGTCCGAGAGATAGCGGCTGATGTGACGGATTGTCATAGTG
The DNA here is from genome assembly GCA_022821365.1 of Dehalococcoidia bacterium. Lineage (GTDB taxonomy): Bacteria > Chloroflexota > Dehalococcoidia > Lucifugimonadales > UBA3495 > Bin22. The sequence continues at coordinate 2,214 of JAJEDS010000251.1, forward strand.
ACGTATTCCCGGCCTTCTTGGATTTGAAGATAGGTTACGTCGTGGAGGATAGGGTGGAGTCTCCCCTCTCCGCCATTTCCGTCTTCTCCGCCACACGCGGTGGCGGTTGCGAGTATTGCGGCTAGGGCGGTGGTGGTGATTATCCGCTTCATTGGTTTCTCCTTGGGGTATTGCTGCATTCGGGTGAAGAAAAAGGCCCGGCGGATGCCGGGCGCTCTGCGGGCTGCCGATGTTTGGGGTAGATGGCGGGGGTGATTTCCGTTGGCTGTCAGCTCTGCGGGGGCGGTGGCAATGTCGATGGACACACTGGCGGCTTCCAAGCCGCGTTCCCCTCGATACTGCTTGCAGGAGGGCCGGTCGCGCCGGCGTCGTCGCCGGTGTGTTGGTCAGACGCGACTCGACCCTGATTTCATTGTCATAGAGGGCTGGGCGGCTTTCAAGCAGCGAATGTCATCAAAATTGGCTGGGTTGCTTCTGTTGAGCCGGTGCTCGTTGGTGCCGAAGTCAAGCGGTGGCGGTGACCGTGGTCGTTTCTGTGCCAGTGAGTTCTCGTAGTTGAACCAGTTTGTAGTCCAGCGAGGCTTCTTTGAAACGCCGGGTCATCACCGCGAGTGAGGCGGGCGAGTTGTCCATCCCGATGAAGTTTCTACCCAGACTGGCGGCTTGCAGGAGTGTTCCTCCGCTGCCAGCGTAGCAGTCCAGGACGGTGTCTCCGGGGTTGGAAGAGGTCTTGATGATCTGGGCCAGCATGTCGGCGTTCTTTTCGGTGGGGTACACAGGGTTCTGTGGGTCTTTGTATTCCCACACGTCCTGCGGCAATGCTCCTTCAATTTCGTCTGCGTAACGGATTTTTCTTGGGTTCCCTGTCCTGCTCCAGTGGATCCTTCCGGCAGCCTCTAACTCGTCAAGTTTGTCTGGTGTGTAGCGCCAGTGGCGTCCGGGTGGGGGAGGCAGGCCGCGCCACTCTTGACCCGTTGGTCCGTTCTCGGTATTTCCCGGTGCGTGTAGCGGCGTCGTGGTGAACCTTCGTCCTTCCTTGTCCACCTTGGCGTATAGCCTGACCAGTTGCTCGTTTGACAGAGGGGTTAGTTGCGGGTTCCAGGTAATTCGGTTGGGCGATTTTGAATAGAAGAGGATGGTATCTCGTATGTTGCCGTATCCGTACCGGTCGAAGTTTTTGGGATTGCACTTCACCCGGCATATGCTGTTGCGAAAGTTCTGAGTCCCGAAGATGGAGTCCATGAGTACTCTGACCCGGTGTTCCATTTTCACGTCGATATGGACGTAGATGGAGGCGTGGTCTGCCATGACCATGCGGATATCGAATAGGCGCTCTTCCAGTGCGGTGAGGTATTCTTCTCCCTTTGTCCTGTCGGAGTATGCTGGCACACCGGAAGCGCTTATGCTGTTGGCCCGGTTTTCGTCTATCCGGAATTCGTCGCCTGTGCCATATGGCGGGTCGATGTATACCAGGTCCACCAAGCGTTGCTCCTGTTCCAACTGGCGCAACCCTTCGGCGTTGTCACCAAAGTACAGCAGATGGGCGCCTGTCTCCATCTCTGTCTCTTCCTTCTAACCTTGTACGGTTTCAAGTCCCCGACAAGTGGGTTTCATTCTGGTTCATTATGACTTCGTACTATAACCGTCGGCCTGCTCGGTTGCGGGCCATTACAGTTATTTGTTCTTCTGGGGTGGACCCCATCTTGGGTCTGGAGGTGGATTGAGTCTCTGAGGACAGGGTAAAGTCTCTCTTCCCCGCCTTCTCCGTTATATCCGCCGCAGGCAGCGAGGGTTGCGATTGTCACCGCCAGCGCGGCTGTAAATATGACTCTTTTCGTTCTCTTCCTCCGTGGTGATGGTTTGGGCTGGCCATTTGGCCTTGGCTGGTGAATTCCGGGGGTACTGCCCAGCTGTGGCGCAGGCTACGTTGTTGGGTGTCAGCGCGAGGTGGCCGTTTTCTTGAAACGTAAAGGCCGGGGACTCACCCCGGCCTTGTTGGAAATGGTGGGCGTTACCTGGCGGTAGTAGGGCCGGCGGCGGTTACGGCTGGGCCACTGTGATTACAGTGCGCAAGTGTTCACGTTTTCGTGTTGCCGTGGCGCCTTGGGTCGCTTTCCAACGTACCAGCGCCTGGGTCGACGTCGGTGTCGGTGTTCTTGCTGCCGTGGAGGACGGGCGCTGTCCTGCGGGTTCCCAGGCTGAGTCCGCCTGTGACTGGCGGAAGCCCCACGGTTGATTTTTCTCGCGGCAGGCTTCTCGTGCCATTGTCCCTACTGCTCAGGGTATGGGTTTGTTTCGCTCACCTCGGCCTGGGACTTCCTCTTTTCCAGCCCCAGGCCCTCCGCCACCTTGTCGCCCCACAGGCCCTTGACGTACTCCAGGACGGCGATGATCTCGCCGCGGGAGAGTACTTCCCCGAAGGCGGGCATCCCGCTCTTGAAGCTGGGAATGTCCGGGGATTCGAAGAATTTTCCTCCCCTGCTGACGTAGGTGTAGAGGGTGCCGTCTCCGTGGTGCCAGGTGTGCCCGTCGCCGTTCAGAGGCGGTGCCGGCAGTACCCCGTCGGGGTTCTTAATGTGCCAGTTGGGCTGTCCCTCCCCGCCTGTTCCATGGAACACGGAACAATTGGCCTGGAAGATGCTTTGGCCTGGAGATGCGGACGTTTCCTGGGCGGATATTCCCGTAACAGAGGGGAGTTGGGTCGGCGTCCCCGTTGGCGCCTCCGCGGTTGGCCGTGCCTTTGTTGCAGACGTTGTTGCCGTTGCCGTCGGCCCGGGTGCGACCGGCGGGTCCGTCGGGGGGATGGTCTGCCCTCCCCCGCAGCCCGCAAGGAGGACGAGCGCGGTGAAAATCACTGCCGTAGTCACGGCCGGTAGGCTCGAAACCCCGGTTCCGGGATGGCTTGTTGTCCTCATGGCCGCTCTTCGTCGGGCCATGGATTGGGTATCCGTAGCATCCGGTTCATGCTTTCGCCATGTACGAAGAGTCGGCGGCGCAGCGGTCTGGGTGTTCCCCTATTGAAGACTATTCGCATCAGGCACCCTGGCCCGCATGTCCCGTGCCACGAGCTCCAGTACCGCTTTCACGTCCGATTCCTCCACAGGGTGGAACCACTCCATGAAGTCGTGGATGGTTGCTCTTGACGCCAGGTTCTCGAAGAGGGAGTACACCGGCAGCTGGTGCCTTTGAACAGCCAGTCTCCGCTGTGCTTGCCGGGGATGCTTTCCACCCCAGGGCAGTTGTTCCAGTCGACCATGGGTTCACCTTCCGTCTAGGCGAGTCTGTTGCGTTTGCCCCACTCCAACCAGGATGCCTGCATCGCGGTGATGTTGCCGCAGTCTTCGGGGTTCACCGGGTCGGTGCCGGTGATGTTGCGGAGCGCGTGGAACCAGTGTCCGCCCTGCGACTGCATCCTTTCCAGGATCAAGGGTACCGCATTCTAGCCCATGCTGATGCTGAGGTTGTTTGCAGTCGCGTCGCGTCTTCTTCCACTGGCCTACTGAGTGATTTTACGCTAATATGTTCTTATGGCCTCTCCCAAGAGAAAGAAGATTCAGTCCGGCTCCGCCCAAGTGGGCGACC